>JAILBY010000177.1 GCA_024680655.1 Clostridiales bacterium
CATAGCTGATTTACTGTTCTTTACAACCAAAGTAGGATTATCCCATTCAAGCATCGGGAATGTCAAATTGATAAGCATACCAAATAAAGCTATCGAAATTTGAGCAAAAACAGGTGCCAAGATAATCATAACTTTTTGTAAAGTTGTCAAGTCAAAAGCAAAGCAACAACAAACACCTGCTATTAGCATTCCCGGAACACCAAGAACTATATTCATAGAAAGCTTTGCATTTATTATATCCTTTGTTTTTATCGGCATAGCTTTAAGAGTATAAATATTCTGACCTTCAAGAGATATTGAAGAATATGTAGTTGAGGTCATAGAAGCCATAAAGCAAAGAATATAGCAGAATATCTCAGGTAGTATTTTCAATGCAGAATCCAAAAATTCCTGAGGTACCTCTGTTGTACCCGCTGATAAAAATACATTCAAAAGAGCTGGACCTTTTAAAACAATAATAACTGCAAAAATCAAATCAATAATTACACCAAGTCCACAGTTTAGCATATAAGACGAAGTGTTGAAAAAGGTTGAAAACTCTTTATGTAAAAGTGTTTTCTTGATAGGTAAAGCTTTGATTTTCTTTTCCTTATATTTAGCACTACCGCTACCCTTATTGCTTGTAACGATTGAAATAAAAGTCTTTGACAAAATAACGCAAACCAACACAAAAGGTATAATGCAAAGTGCAAGGAAGCAAAGATAATGAACTATATCAAGATTACAAATGCCATTACCAAGCCAATAAGCAGGAACAAAATATCCCTTTAATGCCACTGAAATTGTTTCTATGCTGCCTACAAGCTTTTTCATATATTTGTCCATATTAAAGCATACAGCCATATAAGCAGTAAAGAAAGCCGCTGAGAAAAGCAAGGTTATAATGCTTTTAAGCTTTTTGTTTGTTTTTGAACTAACAGCGCCTATAATCCAAGCAAGAAGTGATGAAATTGACATTGAAATCAAGCAAATGCCAAACACGCTTAATATTTCAAGAAGCAATTTCAAAATGTTGAAGCCAGTTAAAATATTGTAAACAACAATAGTAGGCAACATAATCACAAGGACATAGATAAGGTTTATTAAAAGCAAAAACAACATTCTGCTCAAAAGTATATCTTTCGGTTTAATCGGCATACTCAAAAGCAATTCATTGTCCTTAGCGTCAAAGAGCTGAGAATATGTGGCAAACACACTGCCGAATACACATAGCAGCAAAGCACCAACACCGAACAAGCCGAAAATAATCCATTCGCCGTCTGTGCCAACAACTGTATTACCAAGGTTAAATGCCACCATACCAAAAAAGAACATAACCCAAGCAAAAACAAAAGCCAAAAGAATACCAAGAGCTACTTTTCCGCCCGTACTGCTATTAGTTTTTCTTTTGCTATTTTTAAGCCTTTCGGAGTAAAACATCTTTCTTATAAGATACTGAAAGCGTACCTTTAATAAAATTTTAAGCATTGTTTTCCTCCAATTCCAAAAATACCTCTTCAAGTGAAGAATCGCCTCTTACCTGTTCGGTATTTCCTGAGATAACAAGCTTACCGTTCTTTATGATTGCAATTTTATCGCAAAGCTTTTCTGCAACTTCAAGAACATGAGTGGAAAAGAATATGGCTCCGCCGTTGTTGCATATTTCACGCATAATCTCTTTAACCTTATGTGCTGCAACAGGGTCAAGACCTACAAAAGGTTCGTCCATAATTATAAGCTTTGGTGAATGTAACAATGCTGAAATTATAGCAAGCTTCTGTTTCATACCGTGAGAATACTCGCTGATAGGCTGAGGTAAATTGTTCTTAATTTCAAACATTTCTGCATATTTGTTGATTTTCTGGTTTCTTTCTTCCGCACTAACGCCAAAAACATCAGCAATAAAATTAAGATACTTTGCCCCCGTCATAAATTCATAGAGGTCGGGATTATCAGGAATGTAAGCAATTTTTTTCTTACATTCAATAGGATTTTCTCTTATCGAAACTCCGTCAATAGTAATCTCGCCCTCATCAAAATTGAGGATACCGCAACAAGATTTTATTGTGGTTGTTTTACCAGCGCCGTTGTGACCTATAAAGCCATAGATTTCACCTGAGTTGATTTCAAGTGTTAAATCATCAACAGCCCTTTTCTCGCCGTACTTTTTTGTAAGATGACTGATTTTTAACATCGTAGTCACCCCTCCTTAAAATTTTTTTATTCAGAAAGCCCTTCTACAACACCGAGAAGTGCTATTCCTATCATTACAATTGCAACAACGAAATATTGCTTTGCGTCAAGCTTTTCTTTGAGGAAAATTCTTGAAAGTATAACAGAACAGATACAATAAGATGCTATCATAGGAGCTGCAACCTCGCCTCTGCCACTCATAGCAATAACATAGGTAAACTGACCTGCTGTTTCAAGGACAGCAGCACCTAATCTGAAAAACTGGATATTGTTGCGGACTGCAACCTTGCCCTCGCCGTCCTGCTGAGTCTGTTCCGTTTTTTTGAATAAAGTGAATTTTTCTTTCTTTATAACATAAAGATATATAAAAATCAAAATTGCACAGAAGAAAAATGTAAGCTCATAAGATGTATTTGCAACATCCTCAAAGGTTTCCTCTGTAACATTAACAAGGAAAGTGCTGTCAACATCGTCAAGGTACCAAGCGTCAAAGAAGGTTCCAAGGGAGTCGAAGATACAATAAAGAATAGGCATCAAAAATGCAACCATACCTATCTTATACTTTTTGTTTTCCTTACTCTCGTAATCGCTTTGCTTTTTCTTTTCAAAAACGCCAAGCAAGATAACGCCTGCACATATAAGCACGACTGCAATAGCTGAAAGCAAATCCAAAGACTTATGTAAAAATATAAGGCACATAATACAAACTATTGCACCAGAAGCGTTCTGTATCGGTGAAGAAATTGACAATTCCAAATATCTTAAACCAAAATAGCCTATTGTCATTGAGATTATATACATCGCTGAAACAGGCAAATATCTCCAAAGATTATTGAAATCATATCCTATATCGCCAAAAATAATAGTACATATAGCGTGTGCACCCATTACAAAACCAACCATCATAGAGGTTTTGAGGTGACTGTATTTGTCCTTTTCATCAGCACCCTTTTTATAAAAGAGGTCTGCTGTACCCCAAGCTAAAAATGTTATTAAAGCACATAAAAACCACTGCATTTTTTTATTCCTTTCAAATAAGAAAACCGCCGTTTAGAAACGATTTTATCATATTTTTATTTTTTTTTCAATTCTTTTAAAGTTTTTTTTATTTCCCCATCTACTCTGAATGATTCTATTGATTTCTGAATAGCTTTATTGAAAACAAATTCATCAATATCATTATTTTCAAGGAATTCAAGCGTTCTTTCTCCATACTTTACCACAAGCACAGATATAAGCCATGCAACAGCCATACGGGCATAATAGCCCTCGTGCTTTTGTTCTTTTATTAACTCAAAAATTCTGTCTATGTATTCATCGCTGACAAAATAGTTGAGCATCATAACAAAAGCAAAGCGTACCTCAAATTCCTTTTCGCTTTTTGTGTATGGCAAAATCAAATCCCATACCACATCAGTATTTTTCTTAGTGAATTTAAGTGAGTTACAAAAGCTGTCACAAACAGACCAGTTGTCAATTTTAGGTACAAAGGCTTTTATATAGCCAAGTCTTGTTTCCAAATCAGCTTTACAAGCACCTATTACCATTCCTTGAAGCATAATCTCTTCAAAAGTATCATCAAGAGCATTATCAAGATAGCCTCCATAATCTCCTTTGGCAATCTCCTTCGCAAGACTTCTTAAATCTGGCAGTCTGACACCCAGAATATTCTTTGTTTCTGGCAAAAGTGAAGATGAAAATTTACTGTTCTTTTCATCTGATAATGCAACAAGCTGAGTCTTTATATAAGCGTTTACATTATCCATTCAACATTATCCTGCCTTTTTACTCTGTTATCTTCAAAATCATCAAAATAGCCAAGTGCTGCCACGCCGAAAACTGCGTGATTTTCGGGAAGCTTAACCTCGTCAAGAATTGCTCTTACTGACGGAATATCACAAATATTTTTCAACTGATTTATCCATACAGAGCCAACGCCGACAGAAGTCGCCGCAAGGAACATATTTTCAAGTGCACAAGCACAGTCCTCTTTTCTGTGAGGATTTGTTTTTTCGCTTGACGCTAAAATCAAAGTAGTTGCACCATAAAAATTATAATCTGCACCTCGGTCAAGTTTATC
>JAILBY010000141.1 GCA_024680655.1 Clostridiales bacterium
AAGAGAAATATGGATATAGATTTTTATACCTGCTCTGCCGAAGATATTGATTACCCTGACAACACCTTTGATGTAATCACGGCTTGTCAATGTATCTGGTACCCTGACCATAAAATAACCTCAAAAAAATTTTCAAAAATATTAAAGCCAAAAGGAAAATTTTTAATTCTCTATATGGGGTGACTTCCCTTTGAGGACGATATAGCAAGAAAAAGCGAAGAAATAATTTTAAAGTATAATCCTTGCTGGACAGGGGGCGGTGATACAAGAAAGCATATCTGGGTACCTGACGATTATCTTGAATTTTTCGATATTACCTTGCAGGAGGAATTTGATGTTTCTGTTCCATTTACAAGAGAGTCATGGCACGGAAGAATGCGTGCTTGCAGAGGCGTATCTGCCTCAATGGATGAAATCACACTGAAAAAATGGAACGAAGAACACAAAAATATGCTCAAAGAAACTGTTGACAAAACTTTTAAAATTCTGCATTATATATCTATTGCCGAATTGACATCAAAAAAGCAAAAATAAAAGGGTGAAATAAATGGATATTTTAAGCAAAGGACAGATTTTTGAAGAATTTATCGGTCAGCCCTCTTGTATGAGGTGGGATATTGACAAAAACGGAGCAAAAATGATAGTTCAGCTTTCATCTGATTTGATAGAAAGCTTTAAGCTCGGAGGACATTATGATTTTGCTTGTGTTCCGATAAATGATATTCTCTTTTTCTGCGCAAGGTGGAATAACAGCGAATGGCTTTCAGCACCTTTTTCACCTCACCTTTCGCAAAGCTTTTCTTTTCAGGAATTTAAAAAGGGCGAAGGTATGCCCCTGAATGTTCTTTTAATCTGTACGGATACCGGTGAGCTTATTGATATGGACTTTATGGGTCTTGGCACAGATTTTTCAAACAAGGTTTATGAGCTTAACAAAAAGCTTTACAGCAAACCGTTTAATGCCGACAGTTATTTTGAAGATATTAACAGAGTTTACAGCGAATATGCAAACGATGAGGAGCTTGTAAAGCTCAGCGATATAAAATATTCTATTGATTAAAATATTGAGCAGAGGTGAATTTGTAAAACACCTCTGCTTTTTAGTTTTATCTATATTTACTCTTGGAAACACTCTTGTTAGAGCCTTACTCTTGAATATAAGCCTTTATTTGCTAAATAACCGATAAAAAAAACAAAGCCACTTTAAGAGTTTACTTAACAAAAATATTAAACCTTTTCTTTATTTATATGCGCTGTAATTATAGTGAAGCTATGAGAATTGATTGTTATTTTTATATTGTCTGTTTCGCAATACCAGTTTTTTCCCTGATTATAGATATTACAGTTTTTATCAAGAATCTTATTTTTACAAAATTCAACAACATCTTTGCAATCGTTTAATTTCAAATTTCTTTTAATTCGGTCAATACCCCTATCAGTAGTGTGTATTTTTTCTATATTCAATAACAATATTTGCCTGTTTTCCATTGTTTAATCTCCGTTTATTTTTTGCATATTTCCAATACTTTTTTCATAGTGTTTGCAGTTCTTATAGTAAGCCGGTCTTTAATGGATAGGCTTGCTGTTTTTTTCCACCAATTTGATTTTTGATAGCTCTTTAAAACATAAGACCAAAAAATGATATTATTATATTCCTTTATTGTATCAATATTTTCGCTTGGCTGACCAATAGCCTCAAAGACCTCGTTGCAATTTGTCGGCGGAATAATAAAAATTATATTATCGTATATTTCCTTATTATCTGTTCCCCACCAATCAGGAGTATGGCTTAAAATATCTTCAAGCTCCAAAGAAGTCATAACAAAAACGGGAATTTCAAGGTTAAATTTGTTTTTGATAATTTTTTTAATATTTCTTATAATATCATCTTTTTTTTGGCTTTCACTTTCAAATATAATATTACCGCTGTTTAAATAGGTTGAAACATTTTGAAAGTTGTTTTCTTGCAATTCCTTTTTAAGCTCAGCCATTGAAATTTTATTTTTACCGCTTATGTTTATTCCTCTTAATAAAGCTATGTATTTCATATTTTCACCCTTTCTTTTAATAACATTAAGAATTATAAAATTTAAGATAGCTTTCATATAAGCCTAAATTAACTGTACCGTATTTTCCGTTAATCTCTTTGTATTCATCAGATGAGTTAATACCTCTGCTGTTGTCTATGTTAGGGCACACTATAATCATAGGCTTGATTGCATTTTGTTCTATCAGCCTTGAAACTGTTTATTTTAATTCTTTTATATATCTTATATTACATGCAAAATGTTCTGTTTTGACCAATGGCTCATATATTCTTTTAAAGCCGTATTTCTCATAGAATTTTTGTGCGGCAAGCATATTTTCCAATGTTTCTAAATAACATCTGCCGTAGTAGTTTTTTGCATAATTTAATGCAGTATCCATTAACTTATGAGATAAGCCTGTTCCTCTTGACTGAGGTAAACAGTACATTTTTTGAAGCTCGCAGACATTATCAATTCCATTTAATTTTCCTATTCCAACACCACCGACAATTTTATCATTTTCATCTGTTGCCACCCAATATTTATTGAGTTGAGTGTTATATATTTCTGAAAATCTGCATAAATCAGGGTCTGCCCAAGCTGTCCCCTCGTGGTCTGCGCCGAATTCAATCAAGCAGGCTCTAATTACTTTTTCTATCTCTTTGTTATCTTTTTCTTCAATTTCTCTGATGCTATATTTCATTTTATTTATTCCTTTCTTACTTACTAATTATATAACACCTGCTTGTAAAATAAAAGGGACTAAGCAATTAGATAGTTAGAAGTCATTGATTTTATCAAAGCAGAAATGAAAGCCCCGACGGCAGTCGAAAACTGATTATTATATCTTGCTTAATAAAAAAAGATGAAATTTATCTTTCATTTTCCCTTGCATAAAAAATTTAGTTTGTCTCCGACGGCTCGCATTCTCTTTCACCAGCGAAAGAGAACGCTCGGCAAGAGAACGCCGCCAAAGGGGAAACCCAGCTAACGCATAAGTTTCACCAACCAAATCAAAGATTTGGGGTGTCACTTGTCAAAGTCGCACCCTATTCGTGTTTCCCCTTTGGAAACCCCTTCCTGTGCCATTGAAGAATATTGAGACCGTGGCGGGCTTTTGGTTTGTACTAACTTTAAGTTAAATCTTACATCAGGCACTTACAACGCCTGATGTTTTTAGTTTTATCTGTTTTAATTTTTTGCTATCAGCAAACAAAAAAGCAAAGCCGTTTTTGAGTGGCTTTGCTTTTTTAGTAAATGCTTTATTTTCTAATGAATTGTTTTGAAAATCAATCCATTTTTGTTATTACATCAGTACCCATATATTTTCTCAAAACCTCTGGTACAGTAACAGTGCCGTCTGCATTCTGATAATTTTCAAGAATAGCGGCAACAGTTCTGCCGACTGCAACACCTGAGCCGTTGAGAGTATGAACGAGCTGAGCCTTATCCTTAGGGCCGTCTTTAAATCTTATTGAAGCACGGCGAGCCTGGAAGTCCTCAAAGTTAGAGCAGGAAGAAATTTCAACATATCTGTTGTAAGATGGCATCCATACTTCAATATCATAAGTTTTAGCAGAGCTGAAACCTAAATCGCCTGTGCTGAGAGTAACAACTCTGTAAGGCAAGCCTAAAAGTTGTAAAACTCTTTCTGCATCGTTTGTAAGTTTTTCAAGCTCTTCGTAAGAATTTTCAGGTCTTGCAAACTTAACAAGCTCAACTTTATTGAACTGATGCTGACGGATAAGACCTCTTGTATCTCTGCCAGCAGAGCCAGCCTCTGCTCTGAAACAAGCAGAATAAGCACAATATTTAATAGGAAGCTTTGTGCCGTCAAGAATTTCATCTCTGTGCATATTTGTAACAGGAACTTCCGCAGTAGGAATAAGGAAGTAATCATCAGTTGTTTTGAAAGCATCCTCTTCAAATTTAGGAAGCTGACCTGTGCCTGTCATAGAAGCACGGTTTACAAGATAAGGTGGGAAAATTTCTGTGTATCCGTTTTCTGTGTGAGTGTCAAGGAAGAAGTTGTAGATTGACCTTTCAAGTCTTGAACCAAGACCTTTGTAGAAATGGAAACGAGTGCCTGTAACCTTTGCAGCGGTATCAGGGTCAAGTATTCCTAAATCTGCACCGATGTCCCAATGTGCCTTTGGTTCAAAATCGAACTTTGTAGGCTCTTTGTACTTGCGTACTTCAACATTTTCAGTGTCATCTTTACCAAGAGGAACGCTGTCATTAGGAATGTTAGGGAATTCATACATAAGCTTTGACTGTTCAGCGTTAAGCTTTGCAATATCAGCGTCAAGAGCCTTGATATCCTCTTTGATTTCATTCATTCTTGACATTATTTCAGAAATATCCTTGCCCTCTTTTTTGAGCTGAGGAATTTGTTTGCTTGCCTGATTCTGTTCATTTTTAAGAGTGTCAGCCTTAGCCATAATTTCACGGCGTTCAACATCAATTTTTAAAACTTCGTCAACCTGTGCGTCCATATCCTTGTTTCTTGAACGCATAGCAGCCTTTACCTTTTCAGGATTTTCTCTGATAACTTTAATATCTAACATTTTATATATCCCCTTTTTAATCTTCTAAAGATTTGATTAACTTTTTTAAATCTTCTTTGTCATAGAACTCTATTTCAAGAGTACCTTTATTATCTTTGCCGACATTGACCTTGATATTTCTGCAAAGATTTGCTTTAAGAGCGATTTCAACCTCGTCGTAGAAGGTATCTCTGCGGACAGGAGCTTTCGGCTTTGGCATTTTGCCCTCATTTTTTGCAAGTCTTTCAATTTCACGGACAGACACACCGCCGTTTTCAATTTTTCTTGCAACATCGAGCATAATGCTTTTATTGCTGAAAGCGAGCAAAGCTCTTGCGTGACCCGCTGAAATTCTGTTTTCTCTTGCCATATCTCTTATTTCCTCAGGTAAATTGAGCAATCTTAAAGAGTTGGCAACAGCGGAACGGGATTTATTGATACGCTGAGCTGCCTGGTCCTGAGTAAGACCATAATTGCCGATAAGGACTTGTAAACCCTCTGCCTCTTCAATAGGGTTGAGGTCTTCACGCTGTAAGTTTTCAATAAGAGCGATTGCCGCTGCCTCTTCGTCGGTGAATTCCTTGATAACAACAGGAACTTCGGACAAATTAGCCATTCTTGATGCACGCCAGCGACGCTCACCGGAAACAATCTGATAACCGCCCTTTGCAAGAGGACGGACAAGCAACGGTTGAAGAACGCCGTATTGTTCAATGGAATCAGCAAGCTCTTGTAACTTCTTTTCGTCAAAGGTTTTTCTTGGCTGATCCTGATTAGGCTCAATATCAGTTATCTTCAACTTAACAGTGCTTGAAGAAGTGCTTTCTATATTAAGGGCGTTCTCATCGAAAAGGGCATTAAAGCCCTTGCCAAGACCGCCGATTTTTTTCGCTGCCATAGTTTACCCCTTTCCGTTCATCTTCAAAAATTCCTCTGCAAGAGAGTCGTAAGCCTTGCTTCCCTTTGAAGCACCGTCATAATATTTTATAGGCTGACCGAAGCTCGGAGCTTCTGACAGACGGACATTACGAGGAATAGTTGTTGAATAAACTTTTCTCGGGAAGAACTTTTTAACCTCATCAACAACCTGCTGAGTGAGATTAAGACGGCTGTCATACATTGTGAGCAATACGCTTTCAAGGTCGATATGTTCATTATAAAGCTGTTTAACATTTCTAACTGTTGCCATAAGCTGTGATAAACCTTCAAGAGCGTAATATTCACATTGAATAGGAACTATAAAAGTATCGGAAGCCGTAAGAGCGTTAAGAGTGATAAGTCCAAGAGAGGGAGGACAATCCAAGAATATAAAATCATAGTCGTTGAAAATCGGCACAAGAGCATTTTTAAGACGCTTTTCTCTGCCTTCCATTTCAACAAGCTCAATTTCTGCACCTGCAAGGTTCATATTTGCAGGGAGAATATCAACATTTTCAAATTCGCTGTGTTTAACAACCTCTTTGACATTGACATTGTTTATAATCATATCATAGGTTGATTTGTTGATTTCCCTTTTATTTATACCCATTCCACTTGTGGAGTTACCCTGAGGGTCAATATCAACAAGAAGAACCTTTAAATCTCTTGCACCTATTGCGGCTGCAAGGTTTACAGCGGTAGTTGTTTTGCCTACACCGCCTTTTTGATTGATAATAGAAACAATCTTACCCAAATCTCTCACTTCCCATATTTAATATTTTTAGTAGCGTAAAAATTAGTATATCACAAACAAAAAAAAAATCAAATGTTTCACGTGAAACATTCAACCCCAAAATATAGTAAACAAATGTAAAAGGACAAGCATTTTCAGCTTGTCCTTTCACAATATATGGGGTTAGGATAGGGAAAAGAGATACGCAAAATAAAATAAAAAAATTTTTTACATCACTTTTTTTGCTTCAAAAAGTGTAGGATTTCTGTCCTTTTTATATTTAGGAATTTTAACCGTATATTCGTAATATCGCTCGCTTTCAGCCCTTTCGCTTATAGCGTTTATCCCTGCTTTATTCATTCTG
>JAILBY010000210.1 GCA_024680655.1 Clostridiales bacterium
GCCACTACAACACCGAAACCGTCGGCGTCCAGTTGATGATGAAAAAATTAAAGGAAGAAAAAGGCGTTCCCGGCGTCTTCATCGACTTTCCGACGGAAATGTAAACCCGCCCGTCATTCTAAAAGCCATTGCAAACGTCATTCTGAAGCAAGTTCAGGATGACGTTTTTTTTTAAAATAGCCTTTTTTTTAGAATATTTTTAGCAAAAAAAGTCAAATTTTAATATTTTAGAAACATTTCGGAAACATTTTTAAAATACAAGCCTGCTATATTCATAGCGAAAATTAGATTATGACAAGGAGGCTTGCATGAATCATCTTTTGTCTAAAGTCACTCTGGCGTTTTCTTTGCTTTCCTTGAACGCGTTCTTGCCCGATGTCAGCTTTTAACAGTAGAAATTTAATATGAAGTTCAAACTTTCAGCCCCTATTTGAATTCTTGCAATCTACAACAGTAGAAATTTAATATGAAGTTCAAACGATGTCGGCGCTATTATGGGCTTGAAATCTACAACAGTAGAAATTTAATATGAAGTTCAAACCCTTTTGTTGCGTTTTTGTAAGCCTCATCTACAACAGTAGAAATTTAATATGAAGTTCAAACCAAGCAAGAATCAATCAAAGCGCCGATCTACAACAGTAGAAATTTAATATGAAGTTCAAACGCCCGCTTTTCCGCAGAAAAGGCGGCATCTACAACAGTAGAAATTTAATATGAAGTTCAAACTTTCAGTTTGGCAAGAGCGTAATACTCATCTACAACAGTAGAAATTTAATATGAAGTTCAAACCGAAGTCGTTTACAAGGCCGCTGAAATATCTACAACAGTAGAAATTTAATATGAAGTTCAAACCGAAAGTGCGCCCGAAGATTGGCGCTATCTACAACAGTAGAAATTTAATATGAAGTTTAAACCATTTTTCTTCGAGTGTTTTGCGTTATATCTACAACAGTAGAAATTTAATATGAAGTTTAAACTTACGCCCTTGGCGTAAAGGTTCGTTCATCTACAACAGTAGAAATTTAATATGAAGTTTAAACGCATTATAATCAGGCAAAGGAGTAACATCTACAACAGTAGAAATTTAATATGAAGTTTAAACCAAGCCGAAAAGCTTTCCGACTTCCTATCTACAACAGTAGAAATTTAATATGAAGTTTAAACTGCAAATTTAGGCTATCAACCTATTTATCTACAACAGTAGAAATTTAATATGAAGTTTAAACTTTATAATAAACACTGGATATTTATCAATCTACAACAGTAGAAATTTAATATGAAGTTTAAACCTAACCACCCGTCAGCGGAACTTATAATCTACAACAGTAGAAATTTAATATGAAGTTTAAACAATCAGGATTATGTTACACATTATCCATCTACAACAGTAGAAATTTAATATGAAGTTTAAACGGTTGGGGGAACAAAATGCCACAAAAATCTACAACAGTAGAAATTTAATATGAAGTTTAAACTTTAGCCAGGACGGAACGTCCTAGGCCATCTACAACAGTAGAAATTTAATATGAAGTTTAAACATAAACCTCATTTATAGTCTTATTTTATCTACAACAGTAGAAATTTAATATGAAGTTTAAACGCTTTAATTATCCTTTCAAAATCCTCTATCTACAACAGTAGAAATTTAATATGAAGTTTAAACGCTCAATTCCGGCCACAGAATTGCCCGCATCTACAACAGTAGAAATTTAATATGAAGTTTAAACTGTGTTGTATAACGTGCGCGACAGTCTATCTACAACAGTAGAAATTTAATATGAAGTTTAAACTTATAAGCCATCCTTCGTTCTTTTTTATCTACAACAGTAGAAATTTAATATGAAGTTTAAACCATTTAGAGAGAGCGAGAGCCGTTCAATCTACAACAGTAGAAATTTAATATGAAGTTTAAACCAACAGACCTTGATAGATTTGTTAAAATCTACAACAGTAGAAATTTAATATGAAGTTTAAACGTACATATCGCAGGATTGATTAAACTATCTACAACAGTAGAAATTTAATATGAAGTTTAAACGAAAGTCAGTTGCTGTTAAACATCAGATCTACAACAGTAGAAATTTAATATGAAGTTTAAACGCTTGTAAGCCTGGTTTGGCCTTTTTTCTACAACAGTAGAAATTTAATATGAAGTTTAAACTTTGAATCAGTCGAAGCGGACATTGCTTCTACAACAGTAGAAATTTAATATGAAGTTTAAACCCCGCATCGAAAAATACATCATTCCTTCTACAACAGTAGAAATTTAATATGAAGTTTAAACCCTTACGCTTGTACAACAGTACCATATCTTACTGTTTTTCGCATTTATTGCGGTCAAAAATGGCAAAAACGCTTGTTTTTTCATAAAAAACTCCAGTAAGACTTAGGGTTTGCAATCTTTAGCCAATCACGAAAACTTCTTTTTCCTCATTTTTGGCATAGCCGTAACAAGTCTTTTTACATGTTTCCGACATATTAAATATAATGATACTGTCCTCCTCTGTAAAGAGTTTCATGTAATTATTTTTTATTTCTGTCTCTATGTTCTTTAACACTGAATCGCTGTTGGAAATTTCAAATACAGAATATTGAAGTCTAAAGCCAAATTTAGAAAGATACTTTGAGAACTTCGTTCTAACTTTGTCATTGCAAATATCGTAACTGATTAAAAGCATTATTCTTCCTCCATGTCAAAAATCGGAAATTCTTCCGCAGTTTTATCTCTCATGAAAGCTCGGTAGTATGATTGTAAGTATATAAAAATTTCGTTTTTATATTCCATTATTGCTTCAAGTATTATTCCCACATATTTTTTTGAGTTTTTCCAGGGTAAAATAAACTGATTCTGATTCTTCCAGAAATCCTTTTCACTAACCTGCCCTAGATTCAAAGATTTTAATATCGCTGCATCTATAATCGGCCTAAAAGGCTCTTCTAAGTCACAAACCAAAGATTTTCTATGAAAAAACTGGGTATGTAAAATACCAACGTAAACATCAAAGCCATACATTTCCAAAAGAGCATTCACTATATTAAATAAAATCGTATATCCTATATCCAGCAAAGTATTTGTAATATCGCGCTTTGTCCTTGGCTGACGACTTTTCCATTCATAATCAGAAAACATGGATTTGAAATATAGTCTGGCGCTTATTCCTTCAATTCCCATTATTTCCTGCCCAGATAAATCAGGCTTTAAAACTTCTTTTTCAAATTGTTGGAGTTTTTCAATTACTTTTTTTTCCTCTTCACTTTTCTTCCTTTGCCTTTTTAGTACAGCTCCTTGATTATGAATCTTATTTGAAATCACATGGGCTGCAACATCAGTTTTCTCATAATTATACTGCTTCTTTCTAAGCATTACATTTCCTTCAGCTTTTGAAGGAAGCATTGTCGTTATACGAAGATTTGGACTCATAAAGACAATTGAAAATCCGAACTTCTTTGAACGCTCCAACAAACCTGTTGTTAAACAATAATCTCCGCAAATAAAAATAATGAAAAGACGATAGCAGGTAGATTGATGTTTGATTTTCCCCTCGCTGTCTGTAACCACGATATTATCATTTTTGAAGCTGATTTTTTCACCGTTATTTATAAAAGCAAAGGCAATCTGTTTATATTCAAAATCCCGAGCGCTCATCATCTTAAACCCCCTCTAAAAGCCAGCATTATAAGATTTTGGCGCTAGAGGCCTGTCACAAAAATCGTTGTAAATGCAATTACGACATTTTCCAGCATTCTGTGGCGAATAATTCTCTGGAGAAAAAGACTGCATGGCTTTATTCGTCGCTTTAAACTTTTCAAACATCGCTGAATTATCTTCTGGCAAAGAAATTGGGTAAACCTTGTTATCATCGCTAGAATAAAAACGCAGTTGTTTAACTTGGTAGCCCATTTCTCTAAGACAAAGACATTGGGCATATAGCTGGAAAATATATCCATCGTAAATTGTTTCTATATGCTTTTTGCGTTCTGTCAGCAGGCCTTTTTCAGTATCAAAGGTGTCGATTTTTCCGCAGAGATTATATTCATCAGAATAAATATCCAAACTCTGCAAAATATTTTTGTGGGTTGAATAACGCTTTTCATCTACCGCAGCATGAATGGCCTTACCATCTAACTGAGATTGCCCATAATATAACCTCTCCGATAAATCTCCATACAGCTGATGATAATAAATTGAAAGAGGACAAAAAATGAAATCATTAAGAAAACTGATTTTAAGGTAAAGTTCCATAGGCTGTCATTTTTTCACCTGCTTTTTCGCTTCTTTTTCCGCAGTTTTAATAGACTCTAGATAAGTTTCTTCTACAGGAGAAAGTGTCATAACCTGATATTTGCGATATTCAGATTCTGCTTTTTCCATAGCCTTTTCATGACTGATTTTCCCAGCTCCTTCTAAAAGCTTTCTTTTTCCAGAAGTTAGAACTGAATCAAGCTGTTCGACATGATCACTCATATACATAGGCTTATGTTCGATTGCATTGATTTCTGCCAGATCAAAATATCCAGAAACCAGATTATTCAGAATCTTCAGCTCTGATTCAGATAAATAATTCTTTGCAATCTTTATATCTTTTATTGAAGGTAATTCTCCTTCAAAAGAAGTTAATCCCATAAAAGGCTTTTGCGAATCTGCTCTTTCATAAATAACCTCGGCAGCTGTATGACCATGTGCCGCGTAATGAAGTTTATTTTGAACAAGCTTAAAAAATTTTATAGATTCTTCGCTTTTAGGATTGTAGTCCACACTTGTCGCATATAAATCAAGTACCTGCCGATATAAAACCTTTTCTGACGAACGGATATCACGGATTCGGTCAAGAAGCTCTTTCCAGTAATTACCGCCTCCATTTCCTTTTAGTCTTTCATCATCCAGAACAAAGCCTTTCTTGATATATTCCTTTAATACATTTGTTGCCC
>JAILBY010000238.1 GCA_024680655.1 Clostridiales bacterium
TTTATGTCAAGAGATAAGACACAGAGCCATATCAGAATAATAGAGGCTGCTAAAAACGAATTTATGAAATATGGATTTGTTGATGCTTCATTACGCCGTATTGCTTCCGAAGCAGGAATTCAAGTCGGTGGGCTTTATAAGCATTTTGAAAATAAAGAGGAAATGTTTGCAGCGTTGGTAGATTCTGCGATAGAAGGCTTTATGGACTATTTTCACAGTGTTGAAAACAATTATTTTGATGAACTTGATAATGTTGATATTGCTCGTATCTGGGACGAACAAAAAGAGACTGTCAAGATTATGGAGTATATCTATGAGCATATTGATGAGTTTAAGTTGATTATATGTAAATCTCAGGGTACAAGGTATGAAACTTTTACGCATGATATAGCGATAAAAGAGGAAGAGACTACATTAAGATATATGCAGGAACTTAGAAAAAGGAATATACCGATTAAGTTCGTGGAAGAAAAAGAATTTCATCTTCTTGTAACGGCAAGTGTAGATGCTATTTTTCAGGCAGTAGTACATGATTTTACAAAAGAGCAGGCTATACATTACGCTAACACTTTGCAAAGGTTTTATCTTCCAGCGTGGAAAGCTTTGTTCGGCATATAAAGTATTGATAATTTAGTATTAAAACGGGAAACGCATAGAGAGCGTTTCCCTAAAAAATGTCAACAAGTTAGCTTCGGCTAACTTAAAATAGCTATTAAAATAAATAATATAACGGAGGCGACAGGAAATATGAAAAAAAGAGGGTTACTATCGTGGTTGTTTGAGTTTGCTGGAAGAAAGCGGGCTCACTTCGGCGGAAGTGTGATTTTAGCCATTTTGGGTGTGGCAACATCATTTGTACCTTATTTAATCATCGCAAACATCGTGGAACAGCTACTTGCTGGTAATAGGGAGTGGGATTATTTCTTAAAGCAAGTGCTTCTTATGGGGCTGTTCTGGTTAATTAGAATGACATTACATTCATTCTCTACATCGTTGTCACATATTGCAACATTTACCGTTCTTGGAGGAATACGAAAACAGCTTTGTGAAAAGCTTTCAAAGATTCCGCTTGGCTCAGTTCTTGACGATAACAGCGGAAGCTACAAGAATATAATTGTTGAGCGTGTAGATTCGATGGAAACAACTTTGGCACATATTATCCCAGAGTTTACGGCAAACATACTTTTACCGATTGTTATGTTCATTTATATCCTTTCTATTGATTGGCGTTTGGGACTTGCTAATTTTGTCGGTGTAGTAATAGGCTCGATATTTATGGTGGCGATGATGTATAGAAGCCGTGGCGGATATGAGCTTTCAATAGAGAAAACAAAGAAATTGAATGATACGGCAGTTGAGTATATAAACGGCATAGAAGTAATAAAAGCGTTTGGAAAGACCGGTAGTTCTTATGAGAAGTTCGTGACTGCCGCAAGAGAAGGTGCCGATGTATTCATAAACTGGATGAGAAGATGTATTTGGCCACAGTCAGGTACTATGGCGTTTTTACCTGCAACTTTCCTTGGTGTGCTTCCTATCGGTTTGCTTCTTGTAAATAAAGGTTCACTCTCTCCGCAAGGCTTTATCACGGGAATCATTCTTTCAACTGGACTTATCACTCCGCTTGTTGTTGCTTTTTCATATAGTGATGACCTCTTGAAAATGAAAACGATATTTGGCGAAGTAACGGAGATTTTAGAACGACAGGATATGGTAAGACCTGCACAGCTTATAAAGAACCCAAAAGGAACAGACATTTCACTGAAAAATGTAAAATTCACATACAAGGACAAAGAGGTACTTCACGGTATCAATATGGAAATTAAACAGGGCGAAATTGTAGCTATTGTAGGTCCGTCAGGTTCGGGTAAGAGCACAATCGCAAGGCTTATTGATTCTTTGTGGGATGTTGACTCGGGAGAAATTACCTATGGCGGAGTGAATATTAAACAGCTTCCGCTTAACTATTATACAAGTCAGATAGCGTATGTGGCACAGGATAATTATCTCTTTGATATGTCTGTAAAAGAAAATATCCGACTTGGAAGAGCGGGTGCAACAGATGAAGAAGTTATAAATGCCGCAAAGGCAACAGGCTGCCATGAATTTATACTCGGTCTTGAAAATGGCTATGATACAATCGTCGGAGGAGCGGGCGGTCACTTGTCAGGCGGAGAAAGACAGAGAATATGTATTGCAAGAGCAATGTTGAAAGATGCACCGATTGTAATTCTTGATGAAGCTACGGCATATACTGACCCTGAAAATGAGGCTCTTGTTCAGTCAAGTGTTGCAAAGCTTGTTCAAGGCAGAACTCTTATCGTTATAGCACACCGCTTGTCAACGATAGTAGATGCGGATAAGATTTTTGTAATTAACAAGGGTAATGTGGAAGCACAGGGCACACAAGAACAATTACTTAAAAAATGCGAATTGTATAAAAAAATGTGGGAAGCTCACAGCTTGGCAAAAGATAATGACAAGGAGGTAACATATGCTTAAAATGGTGAAAAAGTTCTTTGACTTTTGCAGTAAAAAGAACAGAAACAAGTTTTATAAATCAGCTCTTCTCGGAGTGCTTGAAGCAATATTTACAGCTATGAAGATACCTGCGGCATTTTTTGCAATCAAGGCGGTGCTTGATAACAGCATTGATATAAATGTAATATTTATTGTAATAGCATTTATGCTGATAAGCACCTTGGGTAAGATGATAGTAAGTCGTTTTTCATCTATGCTTCAAACTGAAGGTGGATACGATACTTGTGCATTGAAACGCATTGAGATTGGTGAACATCTGCGTTATCTTCCTATGGGATATTTTAATGATACAAGTTTAGGACATATCACATCTGTAACGACAAATACAATGGAACAGACGGGAGATATTGCTACCCGTGCTATAATGATGTTTTTGCAGGGAAGCATAACAACCGTGGTCGTAGCATTATTTATGTTTATTTTCGATGTAAGGATTGGTCTTATCTCTTTGGCTGGCATAGGTGTTTTCTTGCTTATAAATCAGTGGACTAACAGAAGCGTTGCCAAAGTTGCCGATGAGAAACTGTCTGCTGACAGAGATATGGTAGGCGTGATTCTTGAATATATCCAAGGAATAGCTGAGATTCGTAACTATAACATAATAGGTCAAAATCAATCCCGAGTACAGAAAGCTATTGACAGAAAGAAAAAAGCAGATATCACAGCAGAAATTACAGCTATACCAGCAGTAGGTGTGCAGGGCTTGGTAATAAAACTTATAGGCGTTGTGATAGCAGGCTTTTCATTGTGGTTTTATTTTAATGGTACTATGGAACTTTCATATACAATCACAATGCTTTTATGCTCCTTTATGGTCTTTGAATCGCTTGATACGGCAGGAATATACACTGCTCTATTAAAAATTATCGGAAAAGGTGTAGATTTGGCTAATGAAATTCTCGAAATTGAGCAAATGGATATAGATGGCGAAGAGATAGTACCAGCAAATAGAGATATTCATTTGGAGCATGTCGGCTTTGCTTATGAAAACAGAAAGATTATTGATGATGTGACACTTGATATAAAGGAAAATACCACAACAGCAATTATTGGTCCTTCTGGCGGAGGAAAAACTACAATCACTTCTCTTATTGCACGCTTTTGGGATGTGCAGGAAGGCAGTATAACACTTGGTGGCAGGAATGTAAAAGATTATAGCTTTGACTCCTTGATGGAAAATTTCAGCTTTGTGTTCCAGAGAGTTTATCTTTTTGAAGATAGTATAGCTAATAATATTCGCTTTGGAAAACCAGAAGCTTCTATGGACGAAGTAATCGAGGCTGCAAAGAAAGCGGCTTGCCACGATTTTATTATGTCGCTGCCTGACGGATATGAAACAATAGTGGGCGAAGGTGGTGCAACATTATCTGGGGGCGAAAAACAGAGAATTGCTATTGCACGAGCAATAATGAAGAACGCTCCGATTATCATACTTGATGAAGCAACGGCTAATGTGGACCCTGAGAACGAAAAGGAGCTTACCGAAGCAATAGAAAATCTTACAAAGCAAAAGACAATTATTATGATAGCACATAGGCTTAAAACTGTTAGAAATGCAGATCAGATTGTTGTGGTTGATAAGGGTAAGATTGTTCAAAAAGGTAAACACGATGAACTTATAAAACAAAAGGGTATATATAGTAATTTCATCAACGGAAGAAAACAGGCTGTAAGCTGGAAGCTTTCGTGAGTACAGCTTAATGCAAACATAATTAAACGGGTAAGGATGTAAAAGTCCTTGCCCGTTTTTATTATTCTATTGACTTTTTGAACAATGTTCAATATAATAAAATTGAACATTGTTCAAACGGAGGTGCAGTATGGATAGTAAAGAAGCGATAATAAATGTAACTATTGAACTTATTGAAGAAAATGGTGAGCATTTGGAGGAAATAACTGTTCGTGAAATATGCAAAAGAGCGGGCGTTGGCTTAGGTCTTTTGAATTATCATTTTGAAAACAAGGATAAGCTTATTGAATTGTGCGTTGAGCGTATTATAAATGGTATTGTTGAGAAATTTAAGGATATACGGGAGAAAACAGAGGGATTTACTCCCTTTGAAAAATTAGACTATCTTGGCAATATGACGCTCGATTTTTTGTTTGAGCATTATGCCGTATCAAAAATTTCAATTCTGTCTGATATGAAAAATCCGAAACCTGACGATAATACACGCAGAACATATAATGCGTATCTTCCTCTTGTTTCAGCCTGCCGTCCCGATTGGGATGAAGCAACCGTAAAAAGAAAAACCTTGTGTTTGACTTCTCTGATGCAACAAGTGTTTTTGAGGTGTGATACATTATCAACGCTTATGGATGTTGATTTAAACGATAAAGGAAAAAGAAACGCTTGGCATACTCAGCTATTGCACGATATTTTGGAGGTGTAAGGATGAATATAATAGTTATAAATGGAACTGAAAAACATGGTATGACATATCGCCTTAAAGAAATGTTTTTAGAGGATTTTAAGGATAAGGCAAATATTACAGAATACTATTTGCCAAAGGACTGCCCTGATTTTTGTAATGGTTGTGTGAACTGCACGCTAAAAGGCGAACAGTTCTGCAAGGCTTCACAGTATATCGAAAAAATTGACCGTTCACTTCGTGCGGCAGATTTGATTATAATGACCTCCCCCGCCTATGTCTTTCACACTACGGGAGCGATGAAGTCGCTTCTTGACCATTTTGCTTATCGCTGGATGCCTCACCGCCCTTCGCCTGAAATGTTTACAAAAAGAGCGGTTATTATAACGCAGTGCTTGGGTTCTGGTGCAAAGTCTGCCGCAAAGGATATAAAGCATAGCCTTTCCTGGTGGGGCGTTTCAGAAATCGGAATATTCAAAGGTGCTTTGATGAGCGATATTGTTTGGGAAAGACTCCCTGAAAAAAGGCAGATAAAGCTTACAAGAGGGATTAAAAAGCTTTCAAAAAAGTTTGCAGATATAGATTATACAAAACCTGCACACACAAAACTTAGTACTAAAACAAAGTTCTTGATTTGCCGTTCTTTGCAACAGAAGTTGCATAAATCGGACCCCGAGTATGTTGACGGAAAGTATTGGGCAGAACAAGGCTGGCTCGAAAAGTCAAGACCTTGGAAATAATATTGAGGAATTGAAAAAAAGAGTCTTTTGTGGTATAAAAAGATAAACGGTTTTTCGTTTAATAAAAAATGCGTTAGGAGAATAATATGAAGCGACAAATAAAGAAAATTCAGAAACTTTCCGTAGCTGTTTTTATGATTATTTTAATATTTTTAATCAGCAATATAACAGTGTTGGCTTATGAGCACGATCCGACTTTAAATCCAAGGGCTATGGAGGATATTGTGGTTAATCCCGATGCTGTCTATGGCTTTTCGCCTAATCCACAATCAAAACGCTTGGGCTTATATGCTGATGCGATAGATTGGACCGACCCAGAGCAAGTCGCACAGGCAAGAGAGCAAAGAGCCGCTTATCACGCAAAAAACCAAGAGCTTTATGATATTATTGACGAAGGCTTGAAGAATGGCGATAGCACTGAAACGATTGCACGCAAGGTTTCAAGAAGGCGTAATGAATTGCGTTTGGAGGCTTATAAAGATGATCCCGAGGGCTTGGCTATTGTTAAGCAGAGTAATCTTGATACCTACGGAGATGAATTTGGTCCGAGTGCAGATTCTTTATATCAGAAATATGGCTCGTGGCAAACTGTAATCGAAAAAGCTTGCAGTAGTAATGCTGGAATGGACGCTTGCCTTGGTTTTTATGATGAACTTTATTATACATACGGCTTAGAAGAACCAGCCGTTACGATAGGGACTTCTGCAAAAAATCAACAGTCAGTTCCAGAAACAAGCGATAATGAAATTGTTTTTGTAATTTCATTTATGGCTTTTGCCTTGATTGTGTTGACGGCAAAACGCAAAACAGATTATTCTTTTTCAAACAATTAACAGTTAATAGAATTTAATAAAGCAAATATAGAAGTCCGAAAAGCTTTAAGATATATGGTCTTTTCGGGCTTCTCTTTTGTCTTGATATATAGAACGATAATGTTAAATTAAAAAAATCAAAAAAATATAAAAAACATATTGACTATAAGAAAGAAATGCGGTATTATTTTTAATAGACAGACAGTCGGTCGGTAGAAGTCGGTCGGTAGAAGTCGGTCGGTAGAAGTCGGTCGGTAGAAG
>JAILBY010000061.1 GCA_024680655.1 Clostridiales bacterium
AAGCTTGATTTGGGACACAGGTTCCTACACAAACAAAGAGTATCCTGCCATCGACAACGAAGGAACAATTACGTTAGACGGAGACTTAATAACGCTAGCTGGCGCCGAAGGAGCGCAGGGCGAAATCATAAACTCCGGCACAATAAAATCAACAGGCGGAACGATGGCTTTTGCCGCCGAGACCACGAACAGCGGAACGCTGCAAACAAACGCCGGCGCGATAACATTTTCCGCCAAAGTCAACGGCGCAAGCGGAACAATCACATCCACAAGCGGAAACATAAACGCAAGCGCCGCCTCTCCAGCCGAAAGTTATTTGGGAACGGTTTCCACAAGCGGCGTTTTGAAAAACTCAGGCAATGGCGCCGTAACCGTAAAAGAATTTTCGATGGGCGGCAACACAAGCGTCACAAACTCGTCAACCGGTTCCGTCACCGTTACAAAACTGACAGGAAACCACATCGCCACTTTAAGCGCCGCCACAGGTTCGGTAACAGTTTCGGGCTACGACGAAAGCGCCGTTCCGTCAGTTACAGTCGCCACAAACAACGTTTCTTTGGGAACAGGAACAATCGACACATTGAACGTAGCCTCCTCAGTGACCGCCACTATTTCCGGAGACCTTGTCGTTGACGGCGCGACAACAAACACCGGAACGATTTCCGTCGGCGCGAACACAATCACCTTTAAAGGAACGGCCGAAGGAAGCATAACAGCCACAACAGGAACAATAACAACAAACAATGACGCGACTTTTGAAAGCGTTCATATAAACGGCGGTAAATTGATCAACGCCGGAAGCGGCGTCGTCACAGCGACAACATTCACAATCGGAGCCAACAATGCGACAATCCAAAATTCCGCTTCTGGAGAAATAACCGTAACGACATTGACTGGCGCCTACACCGCCACATTAAAAAGCGTTTCGGCCGACAACGGCATAACAGTCTCTGGATACGGCGCCACGACAAAAATCGTTGTCGATGAAAACAGCAAAAACATTTTGCTCGCCGGCGGAACAGGCGTGACGCTCGATACGCTCACTATTGGAACAGACGCAAAAGCCACCATTACTGGCGACATAACTACAACAAGCGGCATCACAAACAGCGGAACGCTAGCCACAAGCGCCGCGCTTGCTATAAGCGGAACAGTGACAAACAATGGAACTGTCAATGCTGGAGCAAACAACATAACTTTTAACGGCGCCATTGAAAGCGGAGCCACCGGAAAAATCACGACAACAACAGGCAACATTACAACAGACGCCGCCGCCCCAAGCGAACTCGGAACAATCCAAAGCACCGGCGGAAGCCTGACCAACTCTGGAGCAGGCGCCGTCACCGTAGCCAACTTTGACATGGGAGCGGCGACAACGATTACAAACAACCCGGCTGGCGGCGGAATAAGCATAACAAAATTGTCAGGCGCGCAAACGGCGACTTTGCACAACGAAAGCTCGGCAAACGCCATAACAGTCTCATCCTATGCAAACACTCCGACAATCATAGTAGACGCGGGCTCTTCGATATTGGGAACGCAAACGGAAACGGGAACAATCACCGCGCTCACCGTGAACGCCGGCGCGACCGCGACAGTCACAGGCGCGCTGACAGTCAGCGGAAACATTTCCAACGAGGGAACAATGACCGCAAGCGCTGCCGCCGCGTCGGTCAAGATGACAGGCGCCGCCGCAAGTTTTAGCGGAAACACGACGACAACAATCAGAAGTTTTTCCTACGCTCCCACTGACACGACAGGGACTGGCCTGGCAATCTCCGGCGCCAACAAATTCACAGATTTCTCTTGTACCACAGGCGGAACGCTGACAATCAGCGACGAGCAAGGTGTTTCTGGAACGCTAACGCTAAGAGGCGCGAGCGAAAGTTCTCCCCTTGCGATAACAGGAACCGCGGACGGAGCGTTTAACATTTCCTCCAATCAAAGCTCAGGGCGATATCTTAAGGTTGATAGGGATCTCGTTTCCATCGGCGGAAAATTTTTCAAGGCAACTGATTCCGTTTACAACACAAGCGACGAAGACAAAAAATATGGCGTTCATCAAAATTGGATTTTGATGAACAGCGCGATGAAATATATTTGGACTGGCGCCACCAGCTCCGAATGGGAAAAAACTTCGAATTGGAAATGCAATTTGATTCCCGGAAAGAATCATGGAACAGGCGACGCCAGCGACAATGTAAACACACAAGGCGTTGACGTCATTATTCCAGACGCGCCAAGCGGCGGAAGGTTTCCTGTAGCCGCCGCAGGATATACGCTAGGCAATTTGACTGTCGGCGGAAGCAGCCATTTGGCGAAGCTGACAATTTCCGCTCCCGGAAGTTCCACAGCGGCTGGAAACCATATAAAAGTGAGCGGCGATTTTAAGAATTACGGAAGAATTATTTACACAAACACAGGCCGCATAACAAAACAAAACGCGACTCCCTATGCTTTTACAAACGACGACGAAAATCAAGGAACGGTGGAATTTACCGTCCCCCCAGAAACCGCGACAGGCATAGATTTGGCGAGCGTTCCATATTGGAACCTGGAAATCACCGGAAGCGGAACATACACGGCCAACGCCGGGCTTACAGTAAAGAACGCTTTGATTGTAAGCGGAGAGTCAGCCGCAAGCGCTGGAAGCGTTAACTTCAACGCCTCCGCCGGCGCCACCGCCACGACCGTAAAAACCGCAAGGTTCAACACAAGCGGAACGATTTCTTTTGGAAACGACGCGAACGACTCGTTTGAAGTTAAAAACGGCGCGCTTGAATTGCCGGCGGCTTTGGACACATTGGGCGGCCTTACGCTTGCAGGAAAAATCAAGGCAAGCGGCGGCATTTCGCTTCCCAAGAACGCGATGCTTACGTCCACAAAGGCTCTGCTTGCGGCTAACACAACTTTTGAAAGCCCGACAAAGCTAAGCGGCGACATCACGCTAAGCGGCGCGTTCACCGTTACAAACGCCGCCGCCGCGACGCTCAACACAAGCGAGGGCGTCCTTATACTCGAAAACGCAAACCTTGTTAATACAGGCGCGGTCACAAGCGGACAAATCTTATTTACGGAAACTGGCTCGCGCTCGCAAACTTTCACGCCGTTCAGCTCGACATACGACAACGTCACGGTCAACAAGACAAGCGGCGGCTCGCTCAAAGTGGCCGCTGACATGAACGCCGCGACATTCGACGTGACAAAAAATGGAAGTCTTACGTTTGACAACAAACTTAACGCGACTAACTTTACCGTAACGGAGAATGAAAGCCTAGAATTTAAAGACGCTGTCACCGTCCAAAACCTTTCCATAACCCAAAACACAAGTGCGGATTTCGCCGCCTTGGTCACAGTCGGCGCTGCATACTCCGACGCAACGACCGCTGGCAACATACACTTCAACGCCGGCTGTTCCTTCACTCCTGCAACAGAATTCAAAACAACAGGAACCGTCACATTAAACGGCTCGACAGCGACAACCGCCCCTTGCGCCTTTAACGGAGGCCTTAAACATACTGCGGGAACGACAATTCTTTACGGCGCGCTCAATACTTCAAACAAAAACATAGAGCTAGAAACAACAACGCTCGCCGCCGACACGACAATCAACGCCGGAACAAATGTCGCGGGAACGGTGAAATTCCAAGGAACGGTTGACGGCTCCTATGACTTTGTTTCCAGCGGAAACGGCCTTTTGACTTTTGGCGGAAAGGTTGGCGCGACAAACTCTTTGAAGACAATCACAGTCACCGGACCGACAAAAGTGTCAACTGACACCATAACAACCACCGGCCTCCAGCTTTACAAGGGCGACATGACCTTTGCCGCGGACTGTACAGTTACAGGAACGGTTCAAGCCGCGGCCGGAATCATTACAAGCGGCGCGTATAATGTGACGTTCGCGAACGACGTTTGGCTTTACACAAGCGCCCCCGCGGCCTTGGGCGGAAACGGCGGAAGCCTTGCCATAACAGAAAACCTCTTCTTTGTAGGCAAGCCAAAAGCGATTTCGGTCAATTCAAACGTTACGGCTAAAAATGTTTTGCTCTTGCACGGAACGCTTGACATAGCCGCGGCCGCCACTCTCGCTTCGTCAACAGGCGACATAATTTTGCTTGGCCCGGATTACGGCATTGACGACGACAAGGACGGCGCGGCCGCTTCGCAAGTGGCGGGACTTTTTGCTTACAAGCCCGCCGCGCCTTTTGCCCGAAAGCTCGTCGTTTCATACACAGCCGCGTTCCCGACCAATTGCCCAGACGAAACGGATGTTTCGCCCGACTGGAGCGGCGCGGTCACAACAAACGCGGGCGCGACGATTTCCGCGGGACAAAACTTTTACGCCAACGGCCTTACTTCTTTGGGAAGCGGCGCGTGGACGCTTTTGTTAACGGACAACGGGCGGCAAGATTCCGCCTTTGCGGAGATTTATAATTCAACAATTACAAACTGCACGGCCAACTACAAGGTGGCGGCGGCGGAAAACAACACGGCGTCCGGCTGCTCAGCCAACATAGTGACAAGCCGCCCTGTCATCGCCCAAGCTTGGACGGTTTACGACGACGTAATTTACATTGCTTTCAAAGACTCTATCAGCGGAAACCCTGTGACGATAGAAAATTCTTGCGACGAAATTTCCGCCGCCGCCGCGCAAATTTCTTATTATGGCGGAAACTTCGTCTCAACTTGGACAGACGCGGACTGCCAACATTCCACCAACGGAGCGGGCGACATTTCTTCATTCTACATAAAGTCCAGCTCTACTTGGAACACAGACGCTTATGAAATTTCAAAGGGCGCCGCCGAAAGTTCCGACCGCTCAGGCGCGGGTCGCGCGACAATCCCATGCTTGAATTTGCCAAAGGCGCTTACGACAGTTTACGAAACTTTGCGCGACTCGAGCAAAAACAGAATAGCGCATTACTATTCGGCCACGCCAGACACCAGCGCCGTGAACAACGCTCCAGGCAAAACATTCACCGCCGTCGCAGACAAGTGCGCTCCTGTCCTGATTAAAGTTTTGACAGGCCAAGAATTGCACGAGTCAACAATAGCAAGCCAAACAAAATACGACGCGCACAACTTTGTTGAATTTGTTTACAGCGAACCGGTCACGACAAGCGGCGGAACTACAAGCGTTTTGGCAAGCGACACAAACATCAGGGCGGCAAACGATTTGGGCGCCACTACAAACAACGCAAGCGGAATCACATTCGCAGGCCTTGCCACATGCGCCGCTGGCAGCATCGACGCCGCTGTAAAAACTGGAAGCGGCTCGCCCCACTCCCTTTACAGAAATTTCTCAACAAGCGCAGGCGGAACAGCCGCAGACCAAGCGGCAAGGATTCGGCTTTCCATCGCGGGCTATGTTGACGGAACGGTAAGTTCGGAACACGGCCCTTGCAACAACTGGATAGGCTACATAAGTTCCGCCACAAGCCCATCTGGATCCATTACAAGAATCGCTAATTCCAACATAAAGGATTTGTCAAGCGCCACGAACTCTCTCGACGCAAACTCTACGCAAGGGCATCCGCTTCCAACCTTGACCGTTCAAAATTCCGAAAGCGAATTGTACGGAACTTGGGACGTTACGCCGCCCAGCTTCGCGCCAATCAGAATCAACGGCACAACAAAATGGGAGCAGCCCGCATTTGACGGAAGCCAAGAATTTGAATTTGTAGGCGCCAGCTACGCCACAGGAACTTTGAGCGCCATCGAATTGCATTGGTTTGACAACCAACCCACTTACAATGAAAGCCTCCAATGGTTTACAAAAGTCGGTTGGGCGCAAGCAAGTTCAGAAACTGAATGCTCTACAATCACAAGCTATGCCGCAGATGTTCGAGGCGGAAGCAAACAAGACAGTTCAGAGGCGAACGCGACAAAAGGAGGAATTCGTTTTTGCTCTCTTTACAACGCGAACAACGCATTCAAATACGCTCTTGACGGCACAAACGAATATTTTGATTTCACTCAAAACATAAAAGCAGGCGCGGAAAGTTCTTTGTTCACATACGCCGGAAGCGATTCAGGAGCGGCAACGCACACAACAGGAGCGGAAGACGGCTTGTATTGCAAACTATTGCTTGACCAAAGCGGCTATTCTTTGCAAACAACTTTTCAAATAACGTTCGACTCAAACCAATGCTATGTCACTGACTTGGCAGGAAACAGAATTCAATGCGGTCAAATAAAAATGAAATCCATCGACCGCACTCCGCCGGCCTTTACGTTGAGCGCCGTTCCGCTTGGAACAAAAGACATGCTCATTGTTTTTTCAAAATCACTCAACACAGATTCGCTCACCCTTTACAACAGTTCAACCGACTACACAAAAGTTTCCGCCTTGGAATACATTCCAAAATCACTTTTGCTCACAGACGCTTCTGGAACAAACATTCAAATTGCCCAAGACACTCCCGCAAA
Source organism: Clostridiales bacterium (assembly GCA_024680655.1). GTDB lineage: Bacteria > Bacillota > Clostridia > Oscillospirales > Acutalibacteraceae > UMGS263. The sequence goes on from JAILBY010000061.1 coordinate 6,433, forward strand.
ACTCTTGTTCAAGACAAAAAAAGCGACAGGCCTTTTGATAACGCTCACTCAAGACGCCGTATTGAACGACATAACAAAAGGCGTTTTTGTAACCGCAAAAAGCGTGGCTTACACTTACGATCCGCTCGCAGGAATCACCGCGCCAATAACCTACATTCAAGACGCAATCGGAAACTACGTTGTTGGAGAAAGCCAACACGCCTTTAGCGACTTTGCAGTGAACGCGATTCAACCGCAATACGCGTACGACAACAGTTTGACTGACGAAGGCGCGGCAACAGGCTACGGACTCTATCAAGAAGGCTCGTGGGCCGTGCGCGATTGGAACGCCGAGCAAGCAAACTACGGAACAATTTCCGCAAACAAAGAAATCATTTTGCAAGCTTCTTTGTATGACGGAACAAGCGACAATTCAGGCGGCTTTGACAAGAGTCAAATTCCGACAGCCTTTTTTAGCGCCAAACCAGACGCAGCTTCCGTCTCCACGGAAATAAATAAAAACACTGATAAATCTTGGCGTATTTGGCTCCCCAATTTCACCCAAGACATTTTTGGCTCTTTGGCCCCCGCCAACAACAAGTCTTGCGTTTCAATCGATGGAAGCGCAAACGATTCTGGCGCGATGTTCGACATTCCAAAAGAAACAGCGTCATCAAATTTTAAAAGCGGCGACCAAGTTTCATTTATCTTCAAGTATGGAAATTACACCGTTGACCACTTTGCAAACGGAACGAACTATCCCCTTTACGCCGTCCGCTTGAAAGACTTGAACGACATAACTTCGCTGGACTTGTGGTCCTTCAAGGTAAAGGAAACAACTTTGCAGAGAGGCGGAGTGACGATTTTGAACAACGTAATTGACGTGAACAACGGCGAGAACACTGTGGTTCAAGTTGACATGAAAGAATCTGGAAACCTTAACGTAATTGTAATGACGCTAGACGGAAACGTCATCAAGTATTTGCGGCACGGCTACACCGACGCGGGAACTCATTATTACAATTGGAACGGGACCAACAACGGCGGATCAAAAGTGGCGCGCGGCCTCTATTTTGTCCGCGTCATCGGTCCCGGCATTGATGAAACGCGCAAAGTTATGTGCGTAAAATAGGAACGGTCAAGGCACGCTACGCTTAAAGCCTTGACTCGTTCCTTTTGGTTGCAAGCTGCTATTATTTTACTTTTGCCTTGCTGATAAAGCAGGCGATTCCTTCCATCGGATATTTATCGCGAATCTTTTTTGCAAGGTCGACGATTTTTTCGGCTTCGTCTTTAGAACAGTAAACTATAATCATTTCGTTCAACTGCGGCCAAACTGAATCGCCCAATTTTGGGTTTGAGAAACCGGCTCCCGTAACTCCAGAGAGTTTTGTAAAGTGGGCGCC
>JAILBY010000097.1 GCA_024680655.1 Clostridiales bacterium
CTGCAAAAACCACCCGCAAGGGCAACTCTCTTTTTGAAAATATCAGCTGAATGTGTCTTTGCCTTGTTTTCATTTAAGAGTAAACCGATAATCTCTTTGCCTTTAAGGCTTGAAGAATGTAACAATTCGTTAATTGCAGGAGGTGGGTTATTGTTCCAGAGTTCAGTTGCTATGATAACGGTATTGTAGTCTGCAAGTTCAAAATTATCACAAACGATTTTAACACCTGAACCATTTTTAGCCTGAACTGAGCCTATTGATTTCTTTAAAATGGAATTTCTGAAATATTTTTCGCTAATTCTGATTACATCAACTTCACCGTCGATACGGCTTTCTTCACAAAGTTTGATTGATTTTTTGTTTTCAGCAAAATATAAAAGTAATGTTTTCATAAGTTTTTACCTTCTTTCAAAATTACTCCGCATTTTTTGAACTTACAACCTTGCTTATCCAATCTGCAACATCGGCGAAAACTACATCCTTGCTTATTTCGTTTAAGACCTCGTGCCTTGAATTATCATATAATTTCAAGGTGACATCCTTGTGTCCGCTATCCTTTAAATCCTTATAAACCTGTGCAACGCCCTTGGAGTAATCGCCAACAGGGTCAACTGCACCTGAAATAAGGAGAATAGGTAATGAATAAGGTATGCTTTCATACCAGCTTTTTGAAGAAACGCTCTTCAAAAGAGAGAATAAATCCTTGAAGCCAGCGGCGGTAAATAAGAAACCGCAGTGAGGGTCTTCAATATATTTATCAACGATATTTTCATCTCTTGTGAGCCAATCGAAAGGAGTTCTTCCTTCAAAACGCTTATTATAGTTACCAAAAGCGAGTGTGTTTATAAAATCGCTTCTGTAATGTGAACCCTTTTGCTTTGCAACAAAGGAAGCAAGCTTAATTGCTAATGGAGTGGCAGGGTTTGAACCGCTTGTTCCCGAGAAAACAGCACCATCTATAAGTGCTCCGTATTTTTCACAATAGCTTCTTGCAAGGAAAGAGCCCATAGAGTGACCAAAGATTATAAACGGAATATCGGGATACTCTGTCTTTGCAATATCGCTTAATGTTTTCATATCATTTACGATGTCACGGTAGCCATCTTTTTCGCCAAAATAGCCAAGCTCACTTTCGTCAGAAATTGATTTGCCGTGACCTAAGTGGTCGTTCATAAAAACTGCAAAGCCCTTTGAGCAAAGGTAATTTGCAAAGTCTGTATATCTTTCAATATGTTCAGCCATACCGTGTGCAATCTGAACAACAGCACGGACATCGGCAGGATTTTCAGGTGTATAGCTTTCTGCATATATATCGGCTAAGCCTGATGCAGAAGAAAATGTATATTCTTTTTTTGATATTTTCAAAGGAATTCCTCCTAAACAGTCAAGAAATAAATTTATTACAAATTAAAGTAAAAAAACGAACTTAAAAAAGCATAAAATTACTATGCTGTATTTGATATTATAACATATTTTTCTGAAATTGTAACCCTTTTGTTACTTTTTGAAAGAAGTTTGTAACTATTTACAAAAAATCTTCAAAATAAAACAAAATATAGAGCCGTTAAGCCCTATATTTTTCGTTGTTTTATCATATTGTTGTGCATTTTTACTAAAACCTGTTTTTCAAGAAAATCGATTTTTTATAAAAATTTTTTTACAAAACTGCACTTAAACGCCCTCTAAATCAAAGTTTGGTATAAAATTTGTGTCCGCACAGGTTGTATCCTGAACAAAACCATTTGAAAGGTTAAAATCGAGCATAGCGTTGATAACCTTATCATATTCTCTTTTGGTTATTTTTCTGTTCAACTCTGGAAAATCCTCTGTTTTCCCAAAAGGAGTATATTGTCCCATAAGACTTATATAAGTGTCTGACGGTAAGTTCTCAGATATCCATTTTAGAACTTTTATTGATTCATTTGTGTTCTTCGGCAAAATCAGATGTCTTATTATAAGACCTCTTTTTATTATGCCGTTTTCATCAAAAATTGCTTGTCCGACCTGACGGTGCATTTCAAGAATTGCAGGGGCGGCGTAGTCAAAATAATTTTCTGCATTTGAATATTTCTTTGATTTTTCAGCCGTTATATATTTGAGGTCGGGGAGATAAACATCAATTAAACCCTCTAATTCTCTGAGCGTTTCAACCTTTTCATAACCGCTTGAATTATAAATTACAGGCAGACGATGGTTGAATTTTTCAAGAGCCTCTTTTATAAGGAGTGCAAAATGCGTAGGATTTACAAGGTTGATATTGTTTGCACCCTTGTCGGCAAGGTCGTTGAAAATTTCAACAAGGTGTTCAACTGATATTTCTTTTCCGAAACATTCGTGGCTTATGGAATAATTCTGGCAGAAAACGCATTTAAGGGAACAGCCTGAAAAAAAGACTGTTCCCGAGCCATTTTTACCACTTATGCAAGGCTCTTCCCAAAAGTGAAGAGCTGCTCTTGCAACGGTGATTGTATTCGGCATTTTACAAAATGCACCTTTTTGAGTTTGAGTCCTTTCCACATTACAGGAACGAGGACAAAGATTGCATAAATTACTTTTCATTTCTGTTTTTGTTGTAAATGATTTCAAGCCCTTCAAGTAAAAGGTTGTTGTCAATTTTTATATCGTGCTTGCAGTTAGGTGTAATGAAGCCTGCAATACCGCCTGTTGCTACAAGCGTTGCCTCGCTTCCAAGTTCTTGCTCAATTCGTTCAATAGTACCATCTATCATAGCTGCGGCACCCAAAACGACACCGCTTTTGATACAGTCAACTGTATTTTTACCTATAACATTTTTCGGTGCTTCAAGGTCAATATCAGGCAAGAGAGCTGTCTTTGAGGTGAGTGCTTCAAGAGAAAGTGCAACACCTGGCATAATAAGACCGCCTATAAGTGCCTTTTTATCGTTGATAACCGATATAGTTGTTGCTGTACCCATAT
>JAILBY010000111.1 GCA_024680655.1 Clostridiales bacterium
TGCCATTAACTGTATTAACTCGTTGACGCATACCCGTTGGCTCGTATTTTTCAAGTGCTTTTGCCGATACCTCCATAGGTATTCCCAAGAGCAAACCAACCTGAATTGAAGCAAGTGCATTATAGACATTGTGAATGCCCACAGTCGGCAACTGTACTCGCTGTTCGCCCTTTTCAGTAATGGCTGTAAAGGCAGTGCCCTTGTCATTGTTCTTTATATCATCTGCCCATATTGAGCATTTATTGCTTTCAATACCATAGTAGTATTTCGGATGATTTTCTATAACCGCATTTGCAAGAAATTTATCATCTGCATTTATAACAACTGGCGTTCCCTCTTTCATTCCGTCAAGAATTTCGAGCTTTGCCTTTAAAATATTTTCTTGTGAGCCAAGTGTTTCAATGTGAGAAACGCCTATATTCGTAAGCACAGCAATATCAGGAGCACTTACTATTGAAAGATTGGAAATTTCCTTGAAATCAGCCATACCCATTTCAAAAACAGCCGCATCATAGCTATCGTCAAGTTCAAATACTGACATAGGCATTCCTATCTGATTATTGAGATTTCCATAGTTCTTATGTGTGTTAAACCTTGAAGACAAAACGCAGTGCATCATTTCCTTTGTTGTTGTTTTGCCAACACTGCCCGTAACACCAACAACCTTTATATCAAAAAGACTTCTGTAATATTTAGCAAGTCTTAACAAGCCCTTTTGTGTATCATCAACTCTTACAACTGCCGCATTACCACACTCGCAGTCCTTACTGCACATAACCGCAACTGCACCGTTTTCAACTGCCTTTAAAGTAAAATCGTGACCGTCAAAATTTTCGCCTTTAAGTGCTATAAAAAGACAGCCCTTTTCAATTTTTCTTGTGTCTGTGCAAACACCCGTAATCTTGCCAGAGCCTTCAAGCTTACCAAGGCAAGCCGCCGCAACGCTTTCTAAATCTATCTCTTTCATATTTCTTTCCCCTTCCTTTTATTCATTTTGATTATTGCCATTTAACAATTCTGCTATAACTTCTCTTTCATCAAAATGTATTTTTTCTTCGCCTAAAATCTGATAAGTTTCGTGTCCCTTGCCTGCCAGAAGAACAACATCGTCCTTTTGTGCAATATTCAAAGCCTTACTTATCGCCTCACGCCTATCAGTAATAAACAAAGCGTTATTTTTCCCGCTTTGTTCAATACCCTTTTTTATATCATCAATTATCGCCTCGGGCTTTTCTGTTCTTGGATTGTCAGAGGTAACAATAGCAATATCGGACAAATCGGCAGCTACTCTGCCCATAATCGCCCTTTTGCTTTTATCTCTGTCACCGCCACAACCGAAAACAGTTATTATTCTGCCCCTTGAATACTGTTTTATCGTTTTGAGTATATTTTCCAAAGAATCAGGAGAGTGAGCATAATCAATCATAACATTATAGTCCGTTTTGGTCGGCACAATCTCTGCTCTGCCCGAAACACCCTTTGATTTTGAAACAGCTTCAACGCATTTTTCAATATCAAAGCCATAAGATATTGCACACGCCAAAGCCGAAAGAGAATTATAAACCGAAAAAATACCCGGCATATTCACTTTTACAGGATAACCCTTGCCCTTATAAATAAGCTTATAGCTTACGCTATCGGGTGAATATAATATATCGTCAGCGGTAAAAACCGCATTGTTCGTTTGGGCGGAGTAACTTACAACCTCGCAGGTCAAAGCCTCCGCCATTATGGAGGAGTTGGAATCATCAATGTTAATAACCGCTGTTTTTGTTTTATAAAACAGCCTTTTCTTCGCTTTGAGATATTCCTCAAAGCTTTTATGATAATCTAAATGGTCTTGCGTTATATTCGTAAAAATTGCACTTTTAAAACTGCAACCGTCAAGTCTGCCTTGACTTAACGCCTGCGAAGAGGCTTCCATAACACAACAGCTGCAACCTCTTAAAACCATTTTATTGAATAGGCATTGAAGCTGAAAAGCGTCGGGCGTTGTGTACTGTGAAGAAAATGAAACATCTCCTGCCATTTCTTTGACAGTACCTATAAGTCCGCATTTTTCACCATTTGCCTCAATTATATTTTTAAGCAAAAAAGCCGTTGTTGTTTTTCCATTTGTGCCCGTAATTGCAAAAAGATTAAGCTTTTCCGACGGATAGCCGAAAAATGCTGAACACATTTTAGCATAGGCTTTTTTACTGTTTTTTACTATTATCTGATTTTCTAAATTAAGATTTCTTTCGCAGATAATCACTTTTGCACCCTTGCTCAACGCAAGTCTTGCAAACAGATGCCCGTCGTTGTGCGTTCCTTCAATACATACGAACGCACATCCGACTGTAACATTCTGGGAGTTATCGGTTATAAAGCGTATTTCCACATCCTTAAAAGGCTCTGCAATTTCAACATCCTTTAAAAGCTGTGACAATAGCATAAATACCTTGCCTCCGTATATTAAGTTATAAAATGAATAAGCAAAATTAAGCTATATCGTTACCTACGGTATCATCCTTGAAGTAAACTGTAACTGTTGTACCCATAGGAACATTAGAGCCTGAATCAAGACTTTGTTTATAAGAAACAACGCTTGAACTGTCTGAGAAAGTACCAGAAATTTTTATATTAAGACCCGCATTTATTGCCGCCTTATTAGCATTTGTAAGTGTCATACCAACAAGATTTGGTACAGTAGTTGTGCTTGATGTCTTACCCTCTTCGGTATAAAGAATAATAAGACCATTCTTAGGCATACTCGAAGCAGCACCTGGCATCTGACTTATAACATGGTCGCCCGAGCCTATAACTCTTACGGTGAAGCCTTTGCCCTCTGCTGTTTTCTTTGCTTCGCTTACGCTGAGATTTACAAGCGTTGGAGCAGTACCATTAAGCTTTGCAAGTTCTTTTGCAGAATAGTTCGGTTCAACATTGAGATATTTCAATGTGTTTTCAACAACCTCACCTGCAACGGGAGCAGAAATACTACTACCATTGATTTTACCTGCTCTTGGTTCATCTACAATTATTATAACTGCTATTTCAGGGTCATTTGCAGGAGCAAAGCAGCAGAATGAAGCTATATACAATTTTTCGTTTGTATTTTCAAGCTTTTCAGAAGTACCCGTTTTACCTGCAACATGGTAACCTGCAACATAAGCATTCTGACCACCACCATTTGTAGCAACGGCTTCCATCATTGTTGCAACCTGAGATGCAACCTTCTCTGAAATAACCTGTCTTTTTACGGTAGGTGTAGTTTTATATATAACATTTCCGTCTGAATCAAGCATTCTGTCAACGATATATGGCTGCATAAGCTTACCGCCGTTACCGATTGCTGAAATAGCAGTAATCATTTGAAGTGGTGTAACCTTAACAGTCTGACCGAACGAAGCACTTGCCAAGTCGGAAATAGTCATAGTTTTAGGATTGTAATATGTAACTCCCATAACAGGCTTTGCCTCTGCTGGAAGGTCTATACCCGTCTGTTCAGTAAGACCAAAAGCCTCAAAATATTCAGAAAACTTCTGTGTTCCAAGACGCTGACCAACGGTAACAAACCAAGGGTTACAAGAATTCATAAGTCCTTGTGTGAAATTCTGAACACCGTGACCTGAATGGTTAGCACAGTTAATCGTTCTGCCTGCTATTGTTATCTTACCTGTACAATTAAGAGTTTCATCAAGTGTAACAACGCCTTCTTCAAGTCCAGCAGAAGCCGTAATACACTTAAAAACAGAACCCGGCTCATAAGTATCACTTATGCAACGGTTACGCCATTGAGAATACTGCGTTGCAATAGTAAGTTTTGAGCGTTCCTCTGCATCCGCTGTTGCTTTGATTTTTTCAAAAACAGTTGCATCTGCAATTTCATAAGGGTCATTCAAATCATAGTCAGGCTGTGTGGTCATAGCAAGTATAGCACCCGTTTTAACCTGCATAACAATACCATAAGCATAGGTTGCTTTGTTGTTTTGCCTTGCCTGTTCAAGACTTGTTTCAAGATAATGCTGAATAACCTCATCTATTGTAAGAACTATACTCGTTCCGTTTTGTGCATCATAAGAAGTTTCAAAGGAACTTGCCATCTTATCCTGCCAAGCATTAACAGCACTTATAATTCTACCTGGAACACCTGTAAGCTTTGAGTTATATTCAAGTTCAATACCTGAACGGCCTATATCTCCCGAACCCGTAAAACCGATTACAGAAGCGGCAAAATTATTCTGCGGATAATATCTTTTATTATCAGAGCTGATACCGATAACCTCGGTAAGTCCTTTATAAGAAAGCTTGAATTCACTTACCTTCTTTTTAGCTTCGTTTTCAACCTTTTCCGCAATAACAACATAGTTTGTGTCAAGGCGGGTTTTTTCTTCAAGCTTTTGCTTATCAAGAGAAAGAATTTCGCTCAGCCCATCAACAATAACCTTACGCATATCCTCATCAGTTATCTTTGATGGAACAAGATATATTTTCCACGCAGTTGCACTTTGTGCAATTACATTCATATTGCTGTCGTATATCGTGCCACGCTGTGCATTGACTGTTGTGTCACTTAATTGCTGAGAGGCAGCTTTTTCTGCATATCCCTTTGGGTCAACGAGTTGTAATCTTCCAAGGCTGAAAATATCAACACCAAGCCCCAAAACAATAACTATGGCAAAAACGATAATGGCACGCTTTGCCATTAGCTTTGTAGGTCTTTTCGTCGCCATTATCTAACCCCCGTAAAAAAACGATATTAGGCGAGAAGAAGAAATCCTCTGCCCGCCTTTATAATCATATTAACCGATTAAAAAATATATGCCAAAAGTTTTTGAAACTTTGTTTTAACGCTATCGTTACCGTCGCCCTTTGCCTGAGAAAGAACAACTCTGTCGCCTTGTGAAAGGTCTATATACTCAACCTTATAATTCTCCTGCTTAACCATACCAAGCTTATTTACTGCATAGTCCTCAACCTTTGTAAGACCTACAAGTGAATCAAGTTCCATATTAAGTCTTGTGTTTTCGCTGACTGCAACAGCCATATTATTTTCAACCTTTGTTATTTCGTGATTTATTTCATCAAGCTTAACAGTTGAATAAATCTGTGCTGCAAGAACAGAAACAAAAGCAGTTGTGAGTAAAAATATTTTTATTGTTTTATATGCTGTCTGAGTTGCCTCCATCTTTGCTTGCTTTGCACTTTTCTTTTTAGGAGGCAAAAGCTTTATATTTCTTTCCTCTGTCTGATGGACAGGTTGCTGAACCCTTTTAGGCTCAAAGCGTGAAAAATCATAAGCCGAACTTGACTGAGTCTGCATACAAAACACTTCCTTACTTTTTAAAAAATAAAATTATATTTTTTCAGCTACTCGAAGTCTTGAACTTCTGCTTCTTGGATTTTCTTCAAGCTCTTCGTCGCTGGGTGATTTAAACTTAAACGGTAGCTTAACCTTTGGTTTTTTACCGCAAACACAAACAGGGAAATCTCTTGGACAAGTACAACCCTCACACCAAGAGGCAAAACGCTGTTTGACTATTCTGTCTTCAAGAGAATGGAAAGTTATTACCACAAGCCGTCCGTTTGGATTGAGGCAGTCAAGCATATCGTCAAGAGCATTTGAAAGCTTGTCCAGCTCACCGTTTACCTCTATTCTCAACGCTTGAAAAGTACGCCTTGCAGGATGTCCTCCCTCTCGCCTTTTTGCCGCTGGAATTGAATATTTAACAATTTCAGCAAGTTCAAGAGTTGTTTCAATAGGCTTAATCTCTCTTTGTTTAACGATGTTTCTTGCTATGCTTCTTGCAAATTTTTCCTCCGAGTATTTCCAGATTATATCGGCAAGCTCTTTTTCTGAAAGAGTGTTTACCAAATCTGCTGCTGAAATACCCTCTTTGCTCATACGCATATCAAGGGGAGCATCATTATGGAAAGAAAAACCTCTTTCGGCATTGTCAAGCTGAAATGAACTAACGCCCAAATCAATTAACACGCCATCTATTTTATCTATCCCCAAATTATTTAAAATGCTTTTTATATTTGCAAAGTTGTTGTGAACAACTGTTACACATTTGAACTGAGCCATTCTTTCGTTAAGAACCTTTATGGCGTCAGGGTCTTGGTCAACGCAGATAAGTCTTCCGCTTGTCAGCCTTTGTGCTATTGCCGAGGAGTGACCGCCGCCACCCGAAGTGCCATCAAGATAAATTCCGTCTGGCTTTATATTCAATGCGTCAATAGTCTCATCGAAGAGTACAGGTTTATGAACAAATTCCATAATCAATACTGAATCTCCAATTCTTCATCTTCATCGCAGAAGAAATCTTCTTCAAGCATAGCATCCCACTTTTCAGCGTTCCATATTTCAATACGATTGTTAGCACCGTATGAAACTATATCACCGTCAAGCGAAGCAAAGCCACAAAGCTCCTTGGAAAGAGTTATTCTTCCGCTCTTGTCCATATCAACAGTGCTTGCACCTGCTAATGCTCGTCTTTGCATATTTCTTTCCTTTTCGGTTTTAGAGTGTTGTTTTATGTTCTCGGCAACATTTTCCCATTCAGAAAATGAATAGAGAAAAAGACAATGTTCCTTAGGTGCTCTGCACACAACAAAAGACTCGCCAAGTCCCTCACGGAATTTAGCGGGAATCGCAATTCTATTCTTTTCGTCTAATTTGTGGCGATACTCACCTAAAAACGGCACACTCTCACCTCCGAAAAATAAAATTTCGTGGGAATTTAACCCTATTTAATCCTTTTTACCCCACTCAACAAAAATTATTATATATTTTTTTTAATAAAATTGCAATAGTTAAAAAAAGGAAAATAAAAAAAACGCCACAATATTTTGTAGCGTTTTTTGTTAAATTTAAACAATGTATTATTCGATTTTTCGTTATTCAGAATAAGGCAAAATGCCGATATATCAGCCTAAATCGGAGAAATCTTCACCGAATATCTTTTGGAAGCGTGGAAGAATTCCCACATCGCCTCTGAGGTGATAATGGTTCTGGCACATATCATAGCCTGGTATTGTGTTACCCTCTATCAGAACGGGGCCGTCCTTACAGATAGCCACATCCCAGCCTACATATCTTATCTGTGGTACTTCAAGAGCCGCCTTTTTAACAAGCTCCTCCGCCTCTTTATAGAAAGGAATTACAAAGCCCTCAAACTTTGTCTTTGTGAATGGGTGTTCTTTATAGCACAAGCCCGTCTTATCACAAAACGATGGTGCAAATATCATTCCGTTTTCGTCAACAGGGCAATACATACCACCGCTTGAAATATTATCAACAGAGCTTTCGCCGTTGCTCATACGAACAAGGGCGTACATAATATAAACCTGCTCACCTTTAAGCACCGAGGTTATTCTTATTGTGTTGATAGAGCTTGGGCTGAGTTCATTCATTTTAGGGTGTTGAACAAGACATTCCTCAACAAGAGTCTGCTTCTTTTCGAGCAATTCATTATAGAGGGCAGGAATATCTGTTTTCTCATTTATTTCAACCTTTTCAACACCATTACCGCCACAACTGTCAACAACCTTTACAAATACAGTTTTTTTATCTGAAAGGAATTTTTCAAAATCCTCAACGCTTGCTTTATTCAAGTCAAGCCACTCTCTGCCAAGATAATCGCCAAAGGTTTCATTAAAAGCAATCTTATCCGAAAATTTATAATCATATTCCTTGTTGTTTACATTCCTTACAAGGAAAAGGTTATCGTTCATAGTGAAAAAGGTTTTTCTCTTTTCCTTGCCACGCACATAGTTAAAACCGAAAACCTTATAATCAAGATAGCCTACGCCATATCTTGCGAAGGACCAGAACATATCAATAACAATAAAAAGCTTTGCTCTGCCCGATTCCTCGTGAATTTGATTTACGTGCATAAACATTCTTTTAAAGCTCATACCTTTTATTCTTCTCAACAATGTTTTTATTTTACGCATTTTAAATTACCCCTCTCTGAAAACTATAATTGCTCTTTTTATCATATCGCCAAGATTTATTGCTATCATAAGGACAAGGCAGGCTATTTCTATTGCAATCCAGCCCTTAACCTCAAAAATCATAACAAAAGTCTGTGCAAGCAAAATAGCAGTATTGAGTACAAGAGCCCAAACCCTCATTTTTATTCTTAAATATCTTCTTGTATCTATCGCCCTCATAGCGAACACTACGAAATAGCTGAAAAATGTTGCAAAGGCTGCACCATTTACACCGAATTTAGGAATAAGAACAATATTCAGAATTATATTGATAACTGCTCCCGTTGCAGTTGTTATAAATGAATTTACGCTCTTTTTTTCAAGCATATAGACACTGCCCAGGAAAGTTACAAGGCAGGAAAAGACCGTTGACATAACAAGGAATGGTATAAACTGCCAAGAATCATAGAATTCCTTTTGCACCATAATTTTGGTTATCAGCTTTGCAAGCAGAATAAGGCCAGAGCCAGCAGTAAACATCAAAGCACCATAGCTTTTGAATATCTTTGAAAAAAATCTTTCTCTTGACCTGTCACTCATTTTTGAAACAGCCGAAAGCTGCCAAGCGTCCATAAAAATATTTGAAACAAGCATTATCAGCGTAGGAACTTTATACGAAACAGCATAAAGACCGTTTGCCGATGCACTTATCATAGCAGTTACAAGGTATCTGTCAGAAACATTTGTTATCCACCAGAACATAGTGTTAGGTATAAGTGGCACTGCATATTTTATCATTTCGAGCCATACGCCCTTTGTAGTCCTTTTGAATGTAATAAATCTGTAAAGCTTTGCAACAGTAAAGAGGAATACAGCAGAGCAAAAATCGGCACAAACCATAGCAAGAATATATCCCTCAATGCCCATTTTAAGAACTACAAGAAACAGAACATTGAATAAAATAGTCGTTATCGTACTTAATATTCCGTCAAAGGCATAAAGCCGTACATACCCCTTTGCCCTTACAAACTGCGAGCATACCGCTCTCATACAACAGCAAAGCACAAAAAGATAGATATACATTCCATAGCCTTCAATAACATCTATCTTTGAAACAAGCGGACAAATCCCAAGAAAAACAAGCAAGCCTATTGCAATAGTCCGCAAACCGATTGAAAAAACATCATCTTTTTTATAAGCAGAATCAAGTCCGAAACGGACAACCGAGCTTACAATACCAGCAGTTACAAACGGATAGATAAGATTACCCGCCTGAACGAGCAAATCAACTGTACCGTACTGTGCAGTTGTAAGCACTTTGGTATAAAGGGGCATAAGAAAATATACCAACAGTTTTGAACTGAAAGTACCAATAGCAAATATAACAGTATCAGAAGCAAGTTTTTTATATTTGTCAACTTTCTTTATTGCCACTCTTTATCACCTCAACTCGATTTATTTTAACACATTTTTTGTAAATAACAAGATAATTTTTAATTTAATCCTGCTTCACCGACAGTTGAAAACAATTTTTCAACCGATTTTTTTATGCTGATATTCTCACTCTTTTCAAGTTTTTCATCACTTTTAAGTATTGATTTTGCCGCCTGCTGAGCAGAATTTAAAATTTGCATATCATTAAGCATATCAGCAATTTTTAATTCGGGCAAGCCGTGCTGTCTTGCACCGAAGAAATCGCCGGGACCTCTCAGCTTTAAATCTTCATCTGCTATCTTGAAGCCGTCGCAAGTATCGCACATAGCTTTAAGCCTTGTCCTTGCCTGCTCATTCTGTGCATCAGAAATCAATATACAGGTTGATTTATACTTTCCTCTGCCCACACGGCCTCTCAACTGATGAAGCTGTGAAAGACCAAAACGCTCGGCATTTTCTATCACCATAATAACTGCGTTAGGAACATCTACGCCTACTTCAACTACGGTTGTAGAAACAAGAATCTGTATTTTACCCTCTGAAAATTCTTGCATAACTTGTTCTTTTTCGGACGGTTTCATCTTTCCGTGAAGAAGTCCCACCCGATAACCTCTGAATTCTTTTTTCTGCAACTGTTCAGAATATTCAACAGCAGGTATAAGCTCTGTTTCGCCTTCCTCAACAAGCGGACAGACTATATACCCTTGTCTGCCCTCGTCAAGATGTTTTCTTATATAATTATAAACTCTGTCGTGTAATTTACTCGTTACGGAATAAGTTTCAATAGGCTGTCTGCCTGGCGGCAATTCATCAAGCACCGAAACATCAAGGTCGCCGTAAATCATAAGTGCAAGTGTGCGTGGTATCGGCGTTGCCGACATAACAAGTGTATGCGGATTATTGCCTTTTTCTGCAAGAGCAGAACGCTGTTTAACTCCGAAGCGGTGCTGTTCGTCTGTAATAACAAGAGCAAGGCTCTTGAACAGAACATCGTCCTGAATTAAAGCGTGTGTACCTATTATCAAATCTATTTCACCATCAGCAAGTGCTTTTTTTATCTCTTTTTTTCTTGATGCAGGTGTTGAGCCTGTCAGCACCTCAACCTTTATATCGCTATCCTCAAAAAATTTATGCATAGTCTTAAAATGCTGTAAGGCTAAAATTTCAGTTGGTGCCATAAACGCACTCTGCATATTGTTTTTCGCCGTATTATAGACAAGCGTTGCCGCAACAAGCGTTTTGCCCGAGCCAACATCACCCTGAACAAGCCTTGCCATAGGGACATTCTTCTGCATATCGGCAACCGCTTCTGAAACAGCCCTCTTTTGTGCATTTGTAGGTGTAAAAGGAAGTCCTTTATAGAACTCCTCGCTAAAATCATTTGCAACAACGCAGGCACTTGTTCTCTTTTCTCTGCCCTTTAATCGCATAAGCCCTAACTGTAAAATAAAAAGCTCTTCAAAAATAAGCCGTTCACGGGCAAGCTTTAACGCTTCGGACGAACTTGGATTATGGATATTGCTCATAGCATAACCTAAATTGCAAAGCTTATATTTGCTCCTTATCGTCTTTGGCAAGGTTTCTTCAAGAGTCGGCACAAACTCCTTCAAAGCGTTATTGACTGCATTTTCAACAACCTTTTGAGTAAGTCCCTGAGTTAATTTATAGACGGGACGAATTCTCTCACCCGTTGTAACTGTTTCAATAAGTGGAGAAAGCATTTGCCTTTCACCTCTTGAACCGATTGACACCTTGCCCCAGAAAATAAATTCTTCACCCTCTTGCAGTTTTGCGGCAGCGTATTTGTTATTGAATATGATTATATTCATAAGACCTACGCCGTCTGTAACGGTTGTAGTATAGTAAAACATACCGCCCTTTGAGCGTGTTTTTGTCGGTTCATAGCTAACCCTTGCCCTTACAGAGCAATTTTCACCTATCGGTGCTTCTTTTATCGGCACTACTGCACTCCAATCCTCATAGGCACGAGGGTAAAAATGCAATAAAGCGTCAACGGTATAAATGCCGAGCTTATTGAAAAGCTCGGCACGCTTACCGCCAACGCCTTTTAAATACTGTATATTAGTATTTATATCCATTTGCTTACTCCACAGAAATAATGTAATAATAAACCGGTTGACCGCCGTTGATAACCATAATCTCAGCATTATTGAGCTTTGCTTCAAGAGATGCTTTAAGCTCGTTAGCCTGTTGTTCTGTCACATCTTCACCATAAAGGATAGTTATTGTTGAGGTCGAACGCTTGCTCAAATGCTTTGTAACCTTATAAGCGACAAAATTCATATCGTCTGCAACAACAGTTATCTTGCCGTTTTCCATACCAAGAATCTGTCCCTGCTTAATCTTCTGGTCTGCCATAGAGCTGTCACGGGCAGCGAAAGTAACCTGAGCAGTGCCAACACTTTCAATGCCCTTCATCATATTCATAAGGTTCGTTTTAGAATCTAATGTTTCATCAAAAGCAACCATAGCACTAATACCCTGAGGTATTGTCTTTGTTTGAAGAACTTTAACCTTTTTCTTTGAAAGAGGTACAGTCTGTTCTGCCGCCATAATAATATTTTTATTGTTAGGAAGAACAAATACTGTTTTTGCAGGAACCTGCTTTATTGCGTTGAGTATATCATCAGTGCTTGGGTTCATTGTCTGACCGCCACTTACAACTATATCAACGCCCAATTCCTTGAATAACTCATTTATTCCGTCACCTGCTGCAACTGCAACAAAGCCATATTCCTTTGTAGGTGCAGCCTCGGAGTCATCTTCGCTATCTGCCGAGTCGCTATCCTGACGAAGATTTTTAACCTTAATCTTTGTAAGCTCGCCATATTTTAAAGCGGCTTGAATTACATTACCAGGCTCGTTTGAATCAACGCTTACCTTTATTGCACTTTCTTCCTCATTAACCTTTATATTATCGCCTATGCTTTCAAGATAAGCACGCAATCTTGCAGGATTTGACGGCTTTTTACCTTTAAGTATAGTAAAGGAAGAAGAATAGATATATTTAAGTTCAGCCTTAGCATTTTCCTCTTTATTTTCAGAGCTTTGATTATTTTCAGCATCAGCTGCTGGGATAATAGTACCATCTGCAAAAACGCTCTGCATACCCTTTAAGATAAGAAGGAAGCCCTGACCGCCTGCGTCAACAACGCCCGCCTGCTTTAATACAGGCAAAAGCTCAGGTGTTCTTTCAAGAGATTCAGCCGCTGCCTGACATACCTTGTTCCATACCTCAACAGCATCTGTTTCTCCGCTATCCTTAACTGCCTCAGCAGCCTCTCTTACAACAGTAAGAATTGTACCCTCTGTTGGCTTCATAACAGCCTTGTATGCTGAATTAACGCCCAACTCAAAAGCGTTTGCTATATCCTTACCGTCTGCATTTTCAAGACCTTTCATTCCGTTTGAAAAGCCACGGAAAATAAGAGAAAGAATAACGCCCGAGTTACCTCTTGCACCTCTGAGCAAAGCACTTGCCATCGCCTTTGAAACATCGGCAACAGTTGCATCATCTGCAATAGCAGCCATAGCCTTTGAAGCGTTTGAAATTGTCATAGACATATTTGTACCTGTATCACCATCTGGTACAGGGAAAACATTAAGTTCATCAACTGACTGACGGTTATTGCTTATATTGTTTGCAGCAGAAATAACCGCATCACGAAACATCAAACCTGTAATCATATTACTTTTACCCTTTCTGTAATTACTGATTAAGA
>JAILBY010000148.1 GCA_024680655.1 Clostridiales bacterium
TGAGAAAAGGCTTGTGTCAGTTAAAAAGGACATTAAGGTTGCTATAATGGGCTGTGCAGTAAACGGACCTGGTGAAGCAAAGGAAGCCGATATAGGAATAGCAGGTGGCGACGGTTGCGGTCTGCTCTTTAAAAAAGGTGAAATTATAAGAAAGATTGATGAAGATAAGCTTATAGATGAGCTTATGGCAGAGATAGAAAAGATTTAGGACGGAGGGCATTATGCCGAATAATAGCTTTGAGAAAATTTTTGGCGATTATATTGATATAGATAAGATTTTGCCAAGCGTTGCCGACGGTAGTGTTGACGGCGTTAAAATCAACAAAGAAAAAAGCAAAATAGTTATCGAAATGACTCTTGAATCGTTGGTTGAAAGTGAATATTTAAGAGGTCTGTCAAACGGAGTTGCAACAGCACTCGGCTTGGCGGAGGGTGATATATTGCCAAAATTTACTTGTGATTTTTCAACTGATTATTATGAAAGCATAATTTACGAGGTTAAGCGTTACATAGCGGCGGCAAACGGATTTTTCAATAATTCAACGGCTGAATTTAAAGACGGAACATTGAAAATAACACTTACTCACGGCGGAGCAGATATTCTTGAATATTCAAAATGCGATGATTTTATTGAAAGACTTATTAAAGCTCGCTTTAATCTTAATGATATAAAGGTTGTTTTCGAGGGTGAAACTCACATTGATGTAGAAAGTCCTGCTTTTACACAAATGCACGAACAAGCTATGGAAAACTTTGAAAAGCAACAGCAGGAAGCAATACAAAAGCAAAAGGAAATGGAGACTTCTGCACCTCAAAAGCCCGTTAAAGAAAGAAGATACGAAAGAGTTGACCATACCTTACGCAACTTTAAGGATGTTCCTTTATTTATGGAGGGAGCAAAGGCGATAATGGGCAAATATCCCGTCAATGAAAAGCCTACACCTCTTGAAACAATATCATACGAGGACGGCTCTGTTGTTATATGGGGCGATGTTTTCAAAAAAGAGGTCAAGGAAACCAAGGACGGAAAAAGTTATATCTTTACCTTTAATGTTACAGATTATACTAATTCTGCAACAATAAAAATGTTTAACAAGAAAGATAAGATACAGGAAATTGTTGACAGTATAAAAGATGGTATGACTGTGCTTGTAAAAGGCGATTTTTCATACGATAAATACACAAGTGAATATGTAATTACACCCGTTGCAATATCTTCCGTTGAAAAGATTGAGGAAATGGATAATGCAGAAAACAAGCGTGTTGAATTGCATTTACATACAAATATGTCAGATATGGACGGTATGACTGACATAACAGAATATCTTTCAAGAGCAATAAAGTGGGGGCATAAGGCAATAGCAATAACCGACCACGGCGTTGTTCAGGCATATCCTTATGCTATGAATTATCTTGACGGAAAAGACGCTGATTTAAAGGTAATCTATGGCGTTGAGTCTTATTTTGTTGATGATACATACGAAGATGTAGATGAGCCGGAAGATTTTGAAAAATGGAAAAGACCGTCTTATCACCAGATTATTCTTGTTAAAAATCTTAAAGGCTTGAAAAACCTTTATAAGCTTATCTCTTATTCTCATATTCATCATTTTTATAAAAAACCGAGAATTTTAAGAAGTGAGCTTTCTAAACCGCAGGAAGACGGCAATTTTCTTCGAGATGGTCTTATCCTTGGCAGTGCTTGTGAGGCTGGTGAGCTTTATAGAGGTATTCTCAGAGAACTGAAAAAAGACCCTGCAAATGAAGAAGAAATAGTGTCACTTGATATACTCAATAATCAGGAAGTATGGGAAAAAATCAAAAAGATTGCTGACTTCTATGATTATATGGAAATTCAGCCTATCGGTAATAATGCCTTTATGCTTCGTGATGGTGCAAAGGTAAAGGTAAAAGATGAAGAAATACTCAAAGAAATAAATAAGCTTATACTTAAAATCGGTGACGAGTTAGGCAAACCGACTGTCGCAACGGGCGACGTGCATTTTATTGATAAAAAGGACGCAACTTACAGAGCGATTATTATGGCTGGACAAGGCTTTCAGGATGCCGACCAGCAAGCTCCGCTCTATTTCAGAACAACTGAAAATATGCTCAAAGAATTTGAATATCTTGGTGATAGAGCATACGAGGTTGTTGTTGAAAACACAAATAAAATCGCTGATATGATTGACGATGATGTTCGTCCTATTCCAAAGGGCACATTTGACCCGAGCATTGAGGGTGCAGATGATGAGCTTCGTGATATTTGCTGGAAAAATGTTAAACGCATTTATGGTGATCCAGCACCTGAATATGTTGTAAAAAGGCTTGAAAGAGAGCTTGATTCTATCATAAAGCACGGCTTCGGTGTTCTTTATGTTATCGCAAAGCGACTTGTTGAAAAATCAGAGGAATGTGGTTACCATGTTGGTTCCAGAGGTTCTGTTGGTTCTTCATTCGTTGCTAATATGGCTGGTATTTCAGAGGTTAATCCGCTTGCACCTCACTATGTTTGCCCAAAATGTAAGCACAGTGAGTTTTTCCTCAATGGTGAAATAGGCTCTGGCTATGATTTGGAGCCTAAAAATTGCCCTGAATGTGGCACGCCTTATCATCGTGACGGTCACGAAATTCCGTTTGAAACCTTCCTTGGCTTTAACGGTGATAAATCACCCGATATCGACCTTAATTTCTCGGGCGAATATCAGTCACGCTCACACAGATATACAGAAGAGCTTTTCGGTACAGACCATGTGTTCAAAGCAGGAACTATTGCTACTGTTGCCGAAGAAACGGCTTTCGGCTTTGTTGCAAAATACCTTGATGCAAAAGGAAAGGTAGTACAAAAGGCAGAAATTGAAAGATTGAAAATGGGCTGTACGGGAATTAAACGCACAACAGGTCAGCACCCTGGCGGTATGGTTGTTATACCAAACGACTATGATGTTTATGATTTTACGCCTATTCAGTATCCTGCAAATAAAGCAGATACAGGTCTTACTACTCACTTTGCTTTTAAATCTTTGCACGATACAATACTTAAACTTGACGAACTCGGTCACGATGTTCCTACACTCTATAAACAGCTTGAAGACTTAACAGGTCTTGATGTTATGGATATTGATGTTTGTGACAGAGGAATTATTCAGCTTTGCACAACGCCTGAACCTCTTGGCGTTACAAAGGAAGATATTGACTGGCCTACGGGTACGCTTTCCATTCCAGAAATGGGTACGGGCTTTGTTTGTGCTATGCTTATGGAAGCAAAGCCACAGAGCTTTTCGGACTTGTTGCAGATTTCAGGCTTGTCACACGGAACAGGAGTGTGGGTAGGCAACGCTCAGGACCTTATCAATGATGGCACTTGCACGATTTCAGAGGTTATCGGTACTCGTGACAGTATTATGACTTATCTTATGCACAAAGGTCTTGACCCTAATATGTCGTTTAAGATAATGGAAATAGTCCGTAAGGGTAAAGCAAAGAAGCTTCTTACTGAGGAGCATATTCAGGCTATGAAGGAGCATAATGTGCCCGATTGGTATTTGCAGTCCTGCCTTAAAATTGAATATATGTTCCCTAAGGCTCACGCAGCGGCTTATGTTAGTGCAGCTTTAAGACTCGGCTGGTTTAAAATTCATAAACCTGTTGAATATTATTCCGCTTTCTTTACTGTACGAGGTGGTGACCTTGATGCAATTACAGCACAAAAAGGCAGGGACGCTGTTTATAAAAAGATGATTGAGTTAAAGCAAAAAATCGCTTTGAAAGAGGCATCTGTAAAAGAAAAGGCATCATACACCGCTTTGCAGATAGTCAATGAAATGATGGCAAGAGGTATAGATTTTCTTCCTATTGATATTTATAAATCTGACGCTAAGGTTTATAAAATAGAAGACGGAAATTTAAGACTGCCGTTTTCTGCAATTCCAGGTGTTGGTGAAAATGCGGCGGTGGCTATTGCAAATGCAAGAGATGACGGAAAGGGAGATTTCCTTTCAATAGAAGAATTGCAAATGCGTTCAGGTGCTTCAAAAACATTTATCGAAACACTCAAAGAAATGGGTGCTTTAAAGGGAATACCTGATAGCAACCAGTTGAGCCTTTTTGGTTAAAATCAAGTCAACCTTTTATAAAAAAGCAATAAAGGGTTGACTTTTTATTTTATTGTGTTATCATAGTAACATATTAGCGTGTTAAAGCGTTTGTGGAGGTAGGTCGTTATGGCTAAAAAATTCAAAGCAACTCCTGAGGGAACAAGAGATTTGGTTTTTGAGGAATGTACTGCAAAAAGTAAAATCGAAAAAAATCTCACTTCACTTTTTAAGGATAGAGGTTATAGAAAGGTTATTACACCAACTCTTGAATACTATGATGTTTTCAATAGAGAGAGTATGGGTATGCCCGTTGAAAATCTTTATAAGCTTACTGATAACAGAGGAAGATTACTTGTGCTTCGTCCGGATAACACTTTGCCTATTGCAAGGGTTGTCACTTCAAGATTGCGTAATACTGCTCTTCCTTTGAGATTATATTATAATCAGAATGTTTACCGTTGCTCACCTTTGCTTGCGGGGCATAGCGACGAAATATCACAATGCGGTATTGAGCTTATAGGTGCAAGCGGAATAAGAGCAGATTTAGAAATTATAACAATGGCTGTTGATGCTTTAAAATCCTGCGGAGCACCTGATTTCAGAATAGAAATAGGTCACGCTGGCTTCTTTAAGGCATTATATAATGAACTTAAAGCAGATGAAGAACAGAAAGAAAAGATTATTGAGCTTATCGAAAGCAAAAACTATCCCGCTCTCAACGATTTGCTTGATAAGATAGGCGAAACAAAGGAAACAAAGGCTATCAGAATGCTTCCACGCCTTTTTGGCTCTGAAAAAATCCTTGATAAAGCCTCTGAACTTTATGATAGCAAGGAAGCAAATGAAGCTTTGTCTTATTTGAGAACAATTTTCTCTTATCTTCAAAAGCTTGGGCTTGAAGATAAAATAAATATAGATTTAGGTCTTGTCCATAGAAGTAACTATTATACAGGCGTTGTTTTCAGAGGATACATAGAAGGCTCTGGCATAACAGTTATGTCTGGTGGCAGATATGATAAGCTTGTAGGCGAGTTCGGAATAGAACTTGCAGCAACGGGCTTCGGCGTTGACGTTGATGCTCTTTCAAGAGCTATGCTTACAAGAGGCGATGTTTCAGAGGTTAAGCCTGTTGATGTTCTTGTTTTCGGAGAAGACGGTTTTGAAATAGACGCACTTATATATGCAAGAAAGCTGAATGATGAAGGTCTTGTATGTGAAAACTGCGTTAAGGATAATGTTGAAGATGCAAAGAAATATGCCGTTGAAAAAGGCATAAAAAGAGTTGATGTTGTTATTTCTCCAAGTGAGATTACAACAATAAGAATATAAGGAGGTATATTATGCGACCGATTAGAATTGCACTCACAAAAGGCAGACTTGAAAAGAAATCAGTTGAGCTTTTTACACAGATGGGACTTGATTGCTCGGCTCTTATTGATAAAGGACGCAGACTTGTACTTCCTGTTGGTGATTACGAGGTTGTGCTTGCAAAGGCGGCTGATGTTATAACCTATGTTGAACACGGCGTTTGCGATATAGGTATTGTAGGTAAAGATACAATAGTTGAACATTCAAGCGATTTCTATGAAGTTACCGATTTGGGAATAGGTAAATGCGATTTTGCTCTTGCGGGTCCAAAGGGTAAGGATTTCTTTGCAGGCTATAATGTAAAGCGTATTGCAACAAAATATCCTACTGTTGCCCGTAACTATTTTGAGGGCAAGGATATGGATATAAGAATAATCAAAATTGAAGGCTCCGTTGAACTTGCACCGTTGCTTGATTTGGCAGACGCTATTGTTGATATTGTTGAAACGGGTACAACCTTAAAGGAAAACGGTCTTGAAGTTATAGAAAAGATTATGCCTATTTCAGCAAGAGTTATTGTTAATATGGCAAGTATGAAATTACGCAAGGAAGAAATTGAAAAATTCCTTAATGATGTTGAAGTTGCAAAGGAGAAAATAAAATGATAAGCGTTACAAAAACTGACGGCGTAACAGAAAAAGAGGTTATTAGGCAGTTAAAGGAAAGAAGCGGTGAGGTTGATAAAAAGGTTACCGCAACTGTTACAGAGATAATTGAAAATGTCAGAAAAAACGGCGATGAAGCCGCAAGAGAATATACAATAAAATTTGACGGAAAAGCACCTGAAAAGCTTGAAGTATCAAAGGAAGAAATAGAAAATAGCCTTAAAATTTGCGATAAAGACTTTGTAAATGCTCTTTATAAAGCTGCTGAAAATATAAAGGACTTCCACCAAAGACAGTGTCAGCAAAGCTGGCTTAATACAATGGATAACGGCGTTATTTTAGGTCAGAGAATAAGAGGCTTAAACAGAGTCGGCTTATATGTTCCTGGCGGTACAGCGGCTTATCCGTCCTCTGTTCTTATGAACGCTATCCCTGCAAAAATAGCAGGCGTTAAAGAGCTTGTTATGGTAACACCGCCGATGAAAAACGGCAAGGCTAACCCTAACATTCTTGCCGCCGCAGCGGTTGCGGGGGTTGACAGAATTTTCCTTATAGGCGGAGCACAGGCTGTTGCTTGCCTTGCTTATGGTACACAGACAATTCCTCGTGTTGACAAGATTGTAGGTCCTGGCAATATCTTTGTTGCAACTGCAAAGCGTTTGCTTTACGGAACAGTTGATATTGATATGGTTGCAGGTCCAAGTGAAATTCTTATTGTTGCAGACAAAACAGCAAATCCTGAATTTCTTGCCGCAGACCTTATGTCGCAGGCTGAACACGATGTACTCGCTTCTGCTATCCTTTTGACAGATGATGAAAAAATAGCAGATGAAACAGTTAAGGCTATTGAAAGACAAGTAAAAGACCTTTCAAGAAAAGATATAATCGAAAAATCACTCAATGATTTCGGTGCAATTCTTGTATGTAAGGATATTAACGAAGCGGTTGATTTTGCAAACGAACTTGCACCTGAACATCTTGAAATGGCAGTTGAAAATCCTATGGAATATATCGGAAAAATTGACAATGCAGGCTCCGTATTCCTTGGACATTATTCACCAGAGCCTCTTGGCGACTATTATGCTGGTCCTAACCACGTTTTGCCTACAAGCGGAACAGCAAGATTTTTCTCACCGCTTTCTGTTGATAGCTTTATTAAAAAATCAAGCTTTATCTATTACAATGAAGACGCTCTGAAAAAGGCAAAGGATGATATTATAAAGCTTGCAGATACAGAGGGACTTACAGCTCACGCTAATTCTATCAAAGTGAGGTTTTGATTTTGGCTTTTGAACTTAATAAAAAGGTAGTAAATCTTGTGCCGTATGATCCTATATGCGGTGATTACAGAATAAGACTTGACGCAAACGAGTCTTTTATTTTACCTGATGAAAAGCTTATGGAGAAAATCCATAAAGCGATAGATGAAATTAAATATAACAGATACCCTGACCCGTTGGCAAAGAAACTTTGCAAGACCTTTGCAGAGTTTTATTCAATAGATGCTGATTTTGTTACCGCTTGCAACGGCTCTGATGAAAGTATAAGCGTTATTATGAATGCTTTTCTTCAAAAGGGAGATAAGATTGTTAATGTTTCACCCGATTTTTCTATGTATAAATTCTATTCAAGCATAGTTGAGTGTGAATGTATAACAGTTGAAAAAAATGAAGATTTTACTTTTGATATTGATAAAATAATAAAAACTGCTAACGAAAATAAGGCAAGGCTTATTATATTTTCAAATCCTTGTAATCCGTCGTCAGTCGGTTGTAAGAGGGAAGAAGTAAAAAGACTTATAAAAAGTGTTGATTCTCTTGTTATTCTTGATGAAGCATATATGGATTTCTGGAATCAATCTCTCTTGGACGAGTTTAATGATTATGATAATCTTATAATACTTCGTACTTGTTCAAAGGCTCTCACAATGGCAGGAATAAGGCTCGGATTTTGCGTTGCTAACAAAACTCTTACAAATGCAATAAGAAGCGTAAAATCACCATATAACTCAAACTCTATCACTCAGGCGATAGGTATTGCAGTGCTTGAAGAAAAGGAATATCTCAACGCTTGTGTTGAAAAGGTTATAAAAAGCCGTGACGAGCTTTATTCTGAAATGAAAAAGCTTGAAAAAGATTTTCCGAATATGCTTTTTTCAGTTGCACCGAACACAAATTTTGTTTATACTAACTTTATGGGTAAAGCAAAGGATATTTTTGAATATCTGAAAAAAGACGGTATAATAGTTCGTCATATGGGCGAATATTTAAGAATTACTGCTGGAACGGACTACGAAAATAAAGAAGTAGTAAAAGGCATAAGAGAATATTTAGAAAAAGTAAAGGCGTGATTTTTTTGAGAAGTGCAAAGGTTTGCAGAAAAACAAAAGAAACTGATATTCAGCTTGAATTAAATCTTGACGGCGGAGATGTTGCCGTTGATACAGGTATAGGCTTTTTTGACCATATGCTTACTGCCTTTGCAGTTCACGGTGGCTTTGGCTTGAAAGTC
>JAILBY010000153.1 GCA_024680655.1 Clostridiales bacterium
TCTATAACGAAAAGAAAGACAACATAATACAAAGCGGTAAAATAACTGCGATACAGACTGAAAATCAATTTAATAATTATATTGACGAAAGCACAAATATAGTTGATTTTTTTGCTTTTAACATAGACAGTATGCTTTCAAAAGGCACAGACAACAAGCTTATTCTTAATTTTATGGTTGACCAGTCAAATGCATTGATAAAAACAATTTTCCCGAACACCACAGGTTTATACGGCTATATAAACGGAGAATATTTAGACGGTGCTATGTGGGAGCCAGGTGCTGATTATGTCCCGACTGAACGCCCTTGGTACACAGAAGCCATAAAAAACGGCGGTAAAATAACAACATTAGAGCCTTATATTGACCCTTATTCAGGAAATTATATGTTATCAATAGCAAAAATGCTCTCTGATGGAAAAAGCGTTGTTGTTATGGATATTGAACTTGAAAAAATACAGCAAATAACAGAGGCTGCTATAAAATCAGATGCAGCAGATATTGAAATAATCTTCAATCAAAATAATATTGCTCTTGCTCACTCTGATAAGGAAAAAGTGGGTAAGGATTTTAATGCCGAAAAAGGCACTATTGAATATGAAATAGTTAACTATTTTAAAACCTCTGACGAAAATTTCTTCGATTTTAAATTTGAAAATTCACACTATATCGTCTATGCAGAAGAAATACATCACGGTTGGGTTTGTCTTTCAATCAAAGATGCAACTACCCTATTCAGCCCTTTAACAACAATACTTTCTTTCACTATTGTTGCTATCTTGATAACCGTTCTTATTATTTCAATAATTATGGTTTCTTCCGGCAAGAAGCAGATAATTTCACAAAAGCTCAACACACAGCTTTCTTCAACCTCTAATATCTATATTTCCTTGCACGAAATAGACTTCCTTAATGATACCTTCGTTGAAATACGCAACAGCAGTAAAGAAGCCTCTGCTATTATAGGAAATAAACGAGATATGGCTCAGAGTACAATCCGTGAGATTATGGAAAAATTTGTAGCCCCTATTTCAAGAGATGATATACTTGATTTTGTTGATTTCAGCAAAATAAATCAGCGTCTTAAATCCCGTGACACAATAACTCTTGAATTTTTAACACAAAATAAAACCTGGCGAAACGCACGCTATATCGTTTCAAGCAGATTGCCTGACGGAACAGTTGCTCGTGCTATGTATCTTATCGAAGATATAAACGAAGAAAAGCAAAGAAGAGATTTGGCTTTTGAAGCTATCCATAAGCTCAACGAACAAATTTCAGCAGTTGCAAAAATATACTTCTTTATATTTGATATAAACTTCAAAGAAAACACCTTTTCTGAACTTAGAACAAATTTCAAAAGAGTATCTGACTTTTTACTCAACAATAATGACAATGCTCAGGAAACTATGTATAAGTTTATGAATCAGATGACTGACGAACATTCAAAGGACTCTATTTGTAAGTTTATAGATTTTTCTACAATAAACGAAAGAATGAAAGACTCTAACACTATCACCGAAGAATTTTTGAGCACACGAAACATTTGGTGCAGAGCCAGATTTGTTGTTTCAAAGCGTGACGAAAACGGTGATATAGAAAACATTCTTTGGCTTGTTGAGAATATTGATGCTGAAAAAAGGCAAAGAGATAGCCTTTTGGAAACTACAAAGGCTCTTAACTTCCGTGTTTCATCTATTTCAAATATCTATATGAGCGTATATGAGCTTGACCTTGAAAATGATATATATACAGAAATTAAATCTACCAACAAAGAGGTTTCTGATATAATATCAAGAAGCCACTCAACTGCACAGAATTTGATAAATAAAGTTATGATTAACAATACTGAATCCTCTTTTGTTGAAGATATGCTTAGCTTTATTGACTTCTCTACTCTTGAAAGCCGTTTGTCAAATGTTGATACTATAACATTTGAATATATAAATCCAAAATGTCAGTGGCGTCGTGCAAGATTTATCGCTTCAAGACGAAACGAACTCGGAAAGGTTTCGCACATCTTATGGCTTATTGAGGATATTGACAACGATAAAAAAGAGCAGTACAGTCTTATTGATATTTCTGAAAGAGCACTTGCAGCAAGTGAAGCAAAATCTTCTTTCCTTTCAAATATGTCACACGAAATACGCACACCTATCAATGCCGTTCTCGGTATGAATGAAATGATACTTCGTGAATGTGACAATAAGACGCTTGTTGAATACTCTGAAAGTATAAAAACAGCAGGCAATACTCTCCTTGGTATCATAAATGATATTCTTGACTTTTCAAAAATAGAAGCAGGCAAAATGGAAATCATACCAACAGAATACGATATTTCCTCTTTAATAAACGACCTTGTCAATATGGTACAGAAAAGAGCAGACGATAAAGGTCTTGTTCTTGTGCTTGATATTGATAAGAACATTCCTAAAATGTTGCGTGGTGATGATGTAAGAATTAAGCAGATAATTACAAACATTCTTACAAACGCAGTTAAATATACCGAAAAGGGTAGCGTTACCTTCTCTATCGGTTACGAAAAAATTCCTGATAATCCGAACAAGGTTCTTATTAACATCGCTGTTAAAGATACCGGTATAGGAATAAAGCAGGAAGATATGAACAAGCTCTTTACTGAGTTTGAGCGAATTGAGGAAAAGCGTAACCGTAAAATTGAGGGTACAGGTCTTGGAATGAGCATCACTCAAAGTTTGCTTAAAATGATGGGCTCAACGCTTAAAGTTGAAAGCGTTTATGGTCTTGGCTCTAAATTCTTTTTCAAGCTTGAACAAGATGTTATTTCCTGGGACGCACTTGGAGATTATGAAGCAGCATATAAAGCTTCAATAGCCACACACAAAAAATACCACGAAAAATTCAAGGCACCTGAGGCAAAGCTTCTTATAGTTGACGATACACCTATGAATTTAATGGTATTCCAGAGCCTTCTTAAAAAGACAAAAATAAAAATTGACACCGCAGAATCAGGCAATGAAGGTCTTGCACTTGCATATAACAAAAAATATGATATAATTTTTCTTGACCATATGATGCCTGAAAAAGATGGTATTGAAACTTTGCAGGAATTAAAAGCAAATGGAAACAATCCTAATATAGATACTCCAACAGTATGCCTTACTGCAAACGCCATCTCAGGTGCTCGTGAACAGTATATTTCAGCAGGCTTTGACGATTATCTGACAAAACCGATAGATTCTTCAAAGCTTGAAGAAATGATACTCCACTATCTTCCAAAAGACAAAATTGAAATATTGAATACAGCCGAAGAGCAGGGAAATGAAACTAAACTTCCTGATTTCATTTCTGAAATAGAGGAATTAGATACATCTATCGGCTTAAATAATTGCGGTTCAGTTGACGCATATCTTTCAACGCTTAAAACTTACGCTGAAATGATTGAAGAAAACGCTGACGAAACCGAAAAATTCTGGAAATCAAGAGATATTTTAAATACAACAGTAAAAGTACACGCTATGAAAAGCACTTCAAGAATAGTCGGTGCAAAGTCAATAGGCGAACTTGCACAAGAGCTTGAAAACGCTGGTAATGAAAACGATACTGAAAAGCTTGAAGCTAATATCGAAAATTTGCTTGAAAGATGCAGAAATCTCGGCAAGCTTCTTTCCTCTCTCAGAGATGATGATACAGATGATTTTTCTGATGAAAATTTACCTCTTATCTCTGACGATGAACTCAAAGAAGCCTATGCTCTTTTAAAAGAAGCCCTCGAAGCAGGACAGTTTGACAATATAACAGAAATAGCTGAAAATCTTAAAGATTATAGAATACCTGAAGAGGCAAAAGGTTGCGTAAAAGAAATACTGAAAGCAGTTGATAATCTCGACTACGACAAACTTTCAGAAATACTTTCTTAAAGGGGAGGAGACCAGAACAATGGCAAAAGTTCTTATAGTAAGTCAAGGCTCGGCATTTTTGATAAATTCCGTTGAAAACAACCTGAAAAAAGAGGGGTTGCAGGTTGTATGTTGCGAGCCAACAAAAAAGGATTTCGATGAAAACATCATCGATACCGATATTTTATTGCTTTTCTCAGGTGATTTTGTCAAAGAAACGCCAACGCTTGTTTCTTATATTTCAGAAAAAGCTGCTCTGTGCAAGTATTTTTGCATTATCGGATATTCAAGTGAGCTTATTGACCTTGAAAAAATGCTTGATGTTTCTTTAATCTCTGCTGAATTCAAGCGTCCTTTCGATGTTAAAGACTTTGTTTATAAAATCAAAGCTCTCGCTTTTGAGGAGTTCGGACCTGACGGTATAAAAGACAAGGATGCGGAAGAAGAACTCGGCGAAAAGAAAAAACATATTTTACTTTGTGATGATGATATTATGTTTCTTAAAATGGTTCAGGAATGGCTCAAAGACAAATACCGTGTAACCATAGTAAAATCTGGTCTTATGGCTATTCCCTTTGCCGCAAACAATCAGCCAGATTTGATATTGCTCGATTTTGAAATGCCTATAATGTCAGGTGCAAGAGTTTTGGAAGAATTAAGAGATAGCAAAAAGACGAGCAAAATACCCGTTGTATTCCTCACAGGACATTCTGACAAAGACAGCGTTATGAGTGTTATGGAATTAAAGCCTCAGGGATATATGCTTAAAGCTACCAAAAAGGAAGACATAATCGCTTCCATTGAC
>JAILBY010000201.1 GCA_024680655.1 Clostridiales bacterium
TTGAGAAACATCAGCGTCTTTGATACATTCAGGGGCAACCTCGGCAAGAAGAGCACCAAGCCTTTTTGCCTTTGAAAAATTGCCGTTTACACGGTGCCTTTTAACTTCAAGAGCTATTTCAAGAGCATCGTCAGTTTCTTCCTTTGTCTTTTTTCTGAAAATCTTAATATCGCTATCATCATTTTTAAGCATAGCAAATACCTCTCAAACTGAATTTTATTCTGTAACAGCAGCAGCAGCCTGTTTTTTCATCTGGCGTTTTCTCTTTGCCTTAAAGCCCATAAGTTCATTAAATTGAGCCTCAGGTGTTTGGCAAGTGCCTATTGTTATAGGCTTTGCACCATACATTCCGTGGAAATCACTGCCACCCGTCATAAGCAATTTGTTTTTCTTTGCAAACGCTTCCAGAGTCTTTCTTTGTTCTTCGTTCTGACGAGGGTGCCAAACCTCAATGCCATCAAGCATTTTTTCCTCAGTAAGCCTTTCCATAAGCTCAATGCTATCATAAACATAAGGGTGTGCAAGAACTGCAATTCCGCCTGCATCGTGAATTTCATTTATAACTGTTCTTACATCTTCAAATTTTGGCATAACATTTATATTGTCAGGACTTTTTTCGCTGAAAAGTTCATCAAAAAGCTCACCGAAAATAGTAACCGTACAGCCCGACTCCATAAGTGCATGCATAATATGTTGTTTGTAAAGATTTGTTGAGCCTGCTGCACATTTAAGCACAAGCTCAGGTGTTATAGGATAGCGTGTTGCCGCTTTAAGCATCATAAGCTGCCCCGCTCTTTTGCGAGCCATTGAATTTCTCTTGCAAAGACCTTCAAGTCTGTCCGGGCTATCTGCAAGATAGCATAAAATATGAGCCTTCCTACCTGTTTCACTGTCAAGTGAAGAAAGCTCGACTCCTGGAATAACCTTTATCCCTTGTCTTTCTCCTATTATTTTTCCCCTAACCGTTCCTGCCAAACAATCGTGATCTGTTATTGCGATTGCCTCAACCGAATTTTTCTTTGCCAAAGCGATAATATCTTCTATTCCCATAGAACCATCTGACAATCGTGTATGGCAGTGTAAATCACCTGTCAAAATTATCCTCCTCTCAAAGAAAAGCCTATTGTTTTCCTTGTTATCACAACGATTTTTGTACATTTTGTCATTTCTTGCTTCAAATTAGCACAAAATACCTCAATTTACATTACTATTATACATCTTTCAAAATTTTCTTGCAAGTATAATTATGATAATATAAAATAAAAATGTTAGTTTTAAGTCTTTGCGAGGTGAAAAAAATGGGTGAAAAAATTATGGTTGGTCTGAGTGGCGGTGTTGACTCTGCGGTTACTGCCCTTAAATTAAAAGAGGCAGGGTATCAGGTTGCAGGGGTAACCCTTTTGCTTAAACCACAAGGGTTTGAGAGCGAAATCAACGACGCAAAGGCTGTTGCAAAAAAGATAGAGATACCTCATTTTGTTGTTGATTTAAGGGAAAGCTTCAAAAAAAATGTTATCGAGTATTTTGTTGACGAATACACTCACGCAAGGACACCCAACCCTTGTATAATGTGCAACAAAACAATAAAGTTCGGTGAAATGCTTTCTTTTGCGTTAAGCGAGGGCTATGATAAAATTGCAACAGGGCACTATGCAAAAATAAATTTTGATGAAAGCACAAACCGTTGGCAATTATTGAAAAGCAGTTCGCCAAAAGACCAGAGCTATTTCCTTTTTGAAATGTCACAAGAGCAGTTAAAGCATAGCTACTTTCCGCTTGAAGCCGAGGACAAAAAGGATACAAGGCTTATCGCCGAGCAGTATGCCCTGCCCGTTGCCCAAAAGCACGACAGTCAAGAGATTTGCTTTATTCCCGACAAGGACTATGTTAAATTTATAAAAGAATTTTTACCGCAATACAAAGTAGAAAAAGGTCGATTTATAGACAAAAACGGAAACACTCTCGGCACACATCAGGGCATAATAAATTATACTATCGGTCAACGCAAGGGACTTGGTATAGCATTCGGAAAGCCTATGTATGTCACAAAAATCAATTCCGAAGAAAACACAGTAACTCTCGAAGAAGAGGGCGGTCAGCTTTCCTCTCGCCTTATCGCTGAAAATCTTAATATGATAAGCGTTGAAAAGCTTGAAAGCGGACGCTCCTATCAAGTGAAAATACGCTGTCAGGCAAAACCTGCAAACGCAACTGTTTCTCTTATTGACGAAAATACCTTTGAGGCTGTTTTTGACGAGCCTCAGCGTTCTATAACACCAGGACAAGCGGCTGTTATTTATGATGGCAATATGGTAATCGGCGGTGGAACTATAAAATAAGAAGCTTTAACGGCAATCATAAGGCTAAAACAACTGATTTATCTTTCTGAATTAAAAAAGATAAAATAATTACCTTTCGACTGCCGTCGGGGCTTTCATTTTTGCATTGATAAAGCCCGTAGGTTTTTATTTTCTGCTAAAAAAATAAACTCAAAAAAGGCAAACCTGCCACGGTCTCTGTGCTCTTTTGAGGCAGTGGAAGAGGGTACAGGGAGAAACCCGAGTGAAATCGACCTGAGGGTGTCTCCCTGTCGGCGTTCTCTTGCCGAGCGTTCTCTTTCGCTGATGAAAGAGAATGCGAGCCGTCGGAGACGAAGTCTGTTGTTTTATACAAGAAAAAAATGAAAGATAAAGTTTAACTACAATAAAAATCAAGAAAAAGGACCGAGGTTAGCAAATCATCAGGATTTGCTTAAACACTCGGTCTTTTTTCAGAAAGGATGTTTTGAAAAAAAGGAAGTATATGAAAATCACAAACACAAAGCGGAAATCTTAATCAATAATGCCCTATCTCGTTAAACGCTTCCTCAAACGGATCTTTTTCGGGCTCATCTTCAAAATCATCATCGTAATCATCATCAAAATCGTCGTCAAACTCTTTATATTCACCTTGATTTAAGAAAAAGTCGCTATTGTCGAGCACTTCAAGACCGTCTTCATTGAAATTGTCTTCATCGAAGTCCTCGTCAAACTCTTCAAAATCATCGCTATAATCATCAGGCTTTGACTCGTTATTTTCATCGTTGCCAAATATGGCAGCGTAGGCTATGAGCTTTTCTGTAAAGTCTACTTCACCATCACCATTAAAATCAAAAAGGTCACACATTAAAATCATCTCCTTTTCTTTGACTTTATCATATAACTTTATATGTACTATAAAAAGTATAATTAAAGATTTTTTTAAAATAAAAAATGACCATCATTTTTATAAAATCAGGTCATTCTGGCACCCCCAGTAGGAATCGAACCTACAACTAATCCTTAGGAGGGACTTGTTATATCCATTTAACTATGAGGGCTTATTTATTTTGTTCTTTCAACATATCGCTTGATAATTTTACAACACAAAAAACATATTGTCAAACTATCAAAAACAAAGCAAGGGCAGACTTACTAAAAAGCAAATTAAAAATCTCCGTTTGCAATACTTTTAATCAATTTATTTTTAGGGCTTAATTAACAAAAAACAAATTTCTGAACGAAATTACAGCTAACGGTAAATACATAAATAACAAATTAAATCTTTGCCACAAGCCTTCTTTGGCTATTATCGTATTTTTAAAATCAGGCTTATCCGCCATAACAAAGAGAACAAAAAACAAAAGTGAAAATGCAAAAGATATCGCTGATATTATTCCAACTATATTATTGCCTTTCTTAAATTCAAGAATAGACAATAGCAAAGGGACAAACAAAAACAGCATAAAGCCTATAACCGAACCAAACCCGTGTATTTTTGAAGCAGTAGTAATTTCATCCTTTGTTTCGTTGACACTAAAAAAACAAGTAAAAATACAAGCACCAACCGCAAATATTACAAAGAAAGCTACAACAATAATAACAAAAGACTTTGACACGCTAATATAATAATCATAAATTGCTGGAACAGAAAGTAACAATAATATACCTTCAATTAACATCCAAATATTAAAAGGAACTCTAACTGGACTTTTGGGATTGCCTAATGCAGAAATTGTCATTTCTGTATGGCGATAACCTTTATAAAAAGGTGCAATAATAAACGGAATAAGCATATCTCCAAAAATTGCAATTAACAAAGCATACCAGCCATATTTAAGCAAAATACTCATATCGCACCTCAATGTTTTATTGTTTCTTGTAAGCTTGACAAAAGCAAGAATTCAAAATTTATAACTTATATAATAATTTGTATTTTCAAGTTTAGCAAAAATAAAGGCGATAGAAGTTTTTGCTTCTATCGCTTTTGGTGACCCGGACGAGAATCGAACTCGTGTTACCGCCGT
>JAILBY010000003.1 GCA_024680655.1 Clostridiales bacterium
CATTGAAAACATCAAGCACCTCGGAATAAAGAGTTCTTTTTGAGTCCGAGCAAATATGCTGTTGCATATAGCCTATATTTGCATTCTTTGAAATAAACATTTCACCCTGAGAAAGAGAGTATTCGCCCGTTATCGCTTTGAAAAGACTTGTTTTACCAACTCCGTTAGCACCAACTATGCCCACCCTTTCATTTTCGCCTATCTCAAAAGACGCATTTGAAAAAAGAGGGCGTTCCCCAAACGATATCCCTATGTTATACGCATTTAAAAAAGCCATTATGCTACCCCATTAAAATTTCAATTCATTCAAAAAAAGTTCTTCAAAGTCTTTGTCTGCCGAAAGATTTATGCTTTCACATTCAACTGCAATTTGTTGTGAAATATCAAGCAATTTTTCATTTGAAATGCTCTTGACCGCACCCATACCAGCAGCGTTTCCAACGGCTTGCGTCTTGAATTTGAGCGTTTTTGGTATTATTCCGACAGTTGTAGCATTATTTATATCAAGACTTGCACCAAACGCACCTGCTATATATAATTTGTCAATGCTTTCCATTTCAGCATTTGCATATTTCAAAAGCAATTTTATAGCCACTGAAACAGCCGATTTTGCCAAAAGGATATTATGTATATCCTCGGCAGTAATAACCACTTCATCTGTAAGCCATACACCGAAAACCCCATCTTTTTCAAAAACGAAGTCGCTGAATTCTTCATCTTCGCTGATTTTTCCGTTTGAAGATAAAATGCCCGTTTTAAGAAATACCGAAACTGCATTTATAAGCCCTGAACCACATATTCCCTTTGCGTTGCAATCACCTATAATCTCACACTCAATTTTTCCGTTTATGATTTCAATATTTCTTATTGCACCCTCGCCTGCACACATTCCGCACCTTATATTAGCACCCTCAAAGGCTGGACCTGCACTTGCAGAGGCTGAAAGCATTTTGCCGTTATAGAATAAAACTATCTCTGCATTTGTACCCAAATCAATAAGCAGAGCGTTTTCATTTTTGCTTTTCAAATCTACTGCAAGAACAGCCGAAACAATATCAGCACCAACAAAAGCACTAACCGAAGGTAAGACAAAAGCCCTTGATGATTTCATAACTTCAAAGCACTTTGAAATATCGCCGAGAGTACATTCTATTTTTTCAAGAAATTCTGGCTTATATGGTGAAATACCCATTGATAACGGCGATTTTCCCATAAGCAAATGCAACATTGTTGTATTGCCGACAAAAACCACCTTATCCATATCCTTTTCATCAAGCCGAGCATTTTCAAGGATTTCGCACATCATAGAATTTAATTGAAAAGCTATTGTGTTTTGCATTATCTCAACGCTTTTTTCGTCCTTGCAAAAGGCTATACGGCTTATCACATCAGCACCATATCTTGCCTGAGCATTCTTTCGGCTTGCAGTACGGCAAACCACACCGTTTTCATTGACAAGATAAACTGCAACAGTCGTAGTACCTATATCCACCGCAAAGCTATAAGAAACGCCTTTTTCAACTGCATTGTCTTTCATCTGCTTTGCTTTTATATATTCACCTTCATTGAACAGTTCTACTGTAATATCATCTTCAACCTTAACAGCACAAGCAAGCCTTATGCCATCATCTATCTGCTTTTGAGAAAGCAAGCGTCTGTCAGCATCGCTCACCTTACAATCAGGTGCATATACCTTACATTTACCGCAAAGCCCCTTACCAGAGCAGTCAAACGGCAAAGCAAAATCAGCCGAGAGCAGAATGTCCGCTAAGAACATTCCGCTTTCGGCTTTTAACTGTGTTATTGAATTGTTGAACTTAACATTGATTATCTGCGTCATTTTTCTTAACATCAAACCAGAAGGTTACTCCGTTTTCTTCGTTTATACAGCCAAACTCCTGCTTGTGCAAATTCTGAATAGCCTTAACTATTGACAAGCCTATGCCGTACCTTCCTTCTGAACGGCTATGGGACTTATCTGCTCTGTAAAAGCTTATCCATATATTTTCCATATCATCAGGAGAAATATTTTCGCCCGTATTAAACACCTTTACTCTGTAACACTCGCCCACATCTTCGGCTGTTATCTTTATTTGCTTCTCACCTGCAATATGTGCAACAGCATTTGAAACAAAGTTGTTTAATACCATATTCAGCTTGTCAACATCTGCCCAAGCAATAAGATTATCCTCAATATCAAGTTTAAAGTCAATACCCTTTTCGCTGAACAATAATGCCATATTGTTTGTGTAATCCGTTACAAAGGTTTTAATATCAAAGCTTTCGCAGTTAAGCTGATATGCACCGAATTCATATTTTGAAAGTTCGAGCAGACTTATAACGATTTTATTCATCTTCTGCGTTTCTTCCATTATAACCGTACAATATTCGTTTATTGTTTCCTCGTCGTCTGCCACGCCCGTTTGAAGTCCCTCGGCATAGCCCTGAATTATCGAAATAGGTGTTTTCAGCTCGTGAGAAACATTTGAGATAAACTCTTTTCTTACGCTCTCCTGCTTGCGTTCAAACTCAATATCCTTTTCAAGCTGGATATTCTTTTCCTGCAAATCTTTAAGAGTAACATCAAGAGAATCGGAAAGTACATTTATGCTAACGCCAAGCTGACCGATTTCATCGTTACGCTTTGTCGTGCATTTTTGCGAAAAGTCCATTTTTGCCATATTCCTTGTGATATTGTTCATTTCAACAAGTGGCTTTGCAAACCTCTTTGAATAGAGCAATATAAGTGCCATAGCAACAATAGTAACAAACAAAGCGATAAACCATATAAGATTATTTGCAATATTTGCGTTGTTTTCAATAACGGTCTGCTTTGCCGATACAGTTATGGAATAATTATCATTTATTGAAGTTGAATAAACTATATAGCTTATTCCGCTTTCATTCATTTTCCTGATTTTAAAGGAATGGTTTTCCTCTTCTGACAAACCGCAAATTCTAACTATAAATTTATCAAAAAGAGAATCGCTCTCCTGCAAGGTTTCCTCTCTCGGCTTCTGCATAATTTTAAAATCGTTGTTTTTGTCCTGCTCAATCTGGAATTCATCACTCTGCGAAGCTCCCAAGGTATTGTCAGGATTAGAATCAGGCTTCTTTTCAGGCGGAATTGAGTCTTCGCCATTATTTGCTCTGAAAAATATTGAATTATCTAAATCTATTCCATCAGCATAAAGCTCGTTAAATCCACTCAAATAGAATAAGCTTCCGTCCTGATTTCTTATTTCTATATTTATGTTGTACTTGCTTTCTATTTCCGACATACTGTTATAAAAATCGTCGGAATTCAATTCAAGCTCTTCAACCATACCG
>JAILBY010000025.1 GCA_024680655.1 Clostridiales bacterium
TGGTATGATGGCAGTAAACAGCGGTCTTCCTGTATGGGCAGCCGTTGCAATTTCAATGACAAATCTTACCTCTGCTGGTCAATTTGCTGGTCTTTCGGTTATGGTTTCTATGGGTTCATATATAGAAATGATTTTAACTCAGTTTATTATAAATCTCCGCTACGCTCTTATGTCAATTTCTCTTTCTCAAAAAATTGATAAAAGCGTAACTATAATTGACCGATTATTTATGGCAACGGGAAATACAGATGAAATTTTTGCCGTTTCATCATCTCAGCCGAGTAAATTCGGCAAAAAATATTTCTTTGGTCTTATGACCTTGCCTTATTTCGGCTGGGCAGGCGGTACTCTCGTCGGTGCTCTCGCAAGTACATTCTTACCTGAAAGCGTAAGCAGTGCTTTGGGTATCGCTATCTACGCTATGTTCCTTGCGATTATAATTCCGCCTTCAAAAAAATCAAAAACAGTTTTACTCGTCGTTTTGATTTCAGCAGGATTAAGCTGTTTGTTTAAATATGCCCCTTACCTCAATAAAATTTCATCAGGCTTTGTGATTATAATATGTGCCGTTGTTGCGGCAACCATAGGTGCTTTGGTTCGTCCTTTGGATACTGCTGAAAGAGAGGGCGACGAAAGATGACTACATTTAAAATAATATGCTATATTCTTGTTATGGCTCTTACAACATATTTTGTAAGAATGGTGCCTTTAACCGTTTTCAGAAAGGATATAAACAACAGATTTTTTAAATCCTTTCTCTATTACATTCCGTTTGCAGTTCTCGGTGCTATGACTTTCCCCGCAATATTCAACTCTACGGGTGAAATTTACTCTGCAATAGTCGGTTTGGTGGTAGCGGTTGTACTTTCTCTGTTTGAATTAGGTCTTGTAACGGTTGCAATTTCCTCCTGCGTTGCAGTTTTCATAGCAGAATTTATAGGTCACCATTTCTTCTAAAAAAAGCAAAAAAAGACTTGGGCTTTATATAAAACCCAAGTCCTTTTTTATGCCGCTATCTTTTCTTTATCAGACTGAAACATTGTCTTTTTATTGTTCATAGCCTCTCTTTTTTCTCTTTTATTTTTCATCTGTCTTTTCTTGATTTTTATTATTTTTATAAGCTCCTCTTCTGTTTCAATAAGCTTTTCTTCATTTGCAACACCGCAGATTATCAAAGCAAAAGCAATAATTTCAAAAAAGATACTAACAATACTCATAATTACATTTCCTCCTTTATTTCTTCCCAAGCTTCTTCAATGCTATCGGCACTGAAAAGGAATACACCGTTTGCAGAGAATACCTCAATATGTTCGTCAATGTCTTTAAAAATATAATTTTTCATCTTCTTTTCTCCTCTCGTTTTTCTTTTCTTTACAGTTGTTATTATAAATCTAAAATTGTACTATAATATGTACTTTTAAAATAATTTTAAAACTGCATTTTTCCTTTGTATATCAACAAAAAAGCACAATCATCGCAAAAGAATGATTGTGCTTGATTTAAAATTATTCAGTTATAATATCGGCGAATTCAAAGGTTATAACCTTTGCCAAATCTTCTGTTGAAAGTTCAATCTGAAAACCGATTTTTCCACCGCTAAAAAATATCGTTTCATAATTTTGTGCCGTACTATGTATTACAGTCCTGAAAAACTTTTTCATTCCTATCGGCGAACAGCCCCCGTGGATATAGCCCGTAAGTCCGAGTAAATCCTTTGATTTGAGCATTTCCACCGATTTTTCATTTACAACGCTTGCCGCTTTTTTGAGATTAAGCTCCTTATCAACGGGTAACATAAAGACATAATGATTACCGCTCTTTCCCGTTGTAACAAGTGTTTTAAAGACACGCTCTGGCTCTTCGCCGAGTGCCTGAGCCACCTCAACACCGCTGACAGCACCCGTATCGGCGTAGTAATGCTCTTTAAAATCTATCTTCATACTTGCAAGCTTACGCATAGCATTAGTTTTTTCAATTTTTCCAGCCATTTTATTATAACCCTCTTTTTAATTTCTGCTTATAATATTATCAAAAAAATACAGCCTCCGTCAAGATAAACGGAAGCTGTTTATTCTGCAAAAATCAAAGACCAAAGCTGACAAACAAAGCCCTGTTTACTCTGTCCATATCGCCAAAATCAAGACTGCCCATTTTTTCCTTTAAGCGTTTTTTATCAATCGTTCTGACCTGTTCAAGCAAAACTATCGAGTCCTTTGCAAGACCGCTTTCGCTTGCGTGAACCTGAATATGCGTAGGCAAGTCTGTTTTATATTTCTGGCTTGTTATAGCCGCCGCAATAACGGTAGGGCTATATTTGTTTCCAACATCGTTCTGGACTATAAGTACAGGTCTCATTCCGCCTTGCTCCGAGCCGACAACAGGACTCAAATCAGCGTAAAAAATATCTCCCCTTTTAACATTCATCTAAAAATCACTCCAATAAATGTTTTGACAATAATATCTTTGACCGTCAAATAGGAAATTAAACACAAGAAAAAGAAAACAGGGGAATTTTTTTCTTTTCTTGTTACATTATATTGCCTTTGACTTGTTTGAGTGAAAAAAATATAAAGAAGTCACATTTTTGTAACTTCTTTATATTTAATGATCTATTTTATTCTATTTTTGGGGCTCAACATTGAATTTAATAGTTCATATCCTTTTTTTTCTATAACATTATAATAAGATGCTTTTGGATAATAGTACACGTAGTTATAAGT
>JAILBY010000043.1 GCA_024680655.1 Clostridiales bacterium
CCAGCTTCCGCTCATCTTTGTCTTTGGGCGCACGTAGGATGAAATGTTCGCCATGTCAAGGCCGGAAATGTCCGGGCCCCAATCAGGCTCCTTCATTTGATTGTAGAGCTTGAGCGAATTCAACCTGAACTCGCGCATCCATTGGGGGTCGCCTTTTTCTTCCGAGATTTTTTTTATTATATCTTCCGAAAGGCCAGACTCCATTCTGTAAAAGTCCTTCTCGGACTCCTCGTACCTAAAGTCGTAGATGGAGCGGTCTATGTCGTTTATCTGTGTCTTTTCGTCAGCCATAAATTATTCTGCCAAATATTTGTCAAAGCCCTTTTCGTTGATTTCCTGAACCAATTCAGAGCCGCCTGTCTTCGCGATTTTTCCCTTTGCCAAAATGTGGGTCTTGTCCACCTTGAGGCTTTCCAAAATCTTTGTGGAGTGGGTGATGATCAAGAGAGCCCCGTTCTGGGACTTTTGGTATTCTTCGATTCCCTTGCTTACGGTTCGGACCGCGTCAACGTCAAGGCCGGAATCCGTCTCGTCCAAAATGGCGAGCTTGGGCTTAAGCATCAAAAGCTGAAGGATTTCGCTCTTCTTTCGCTCTCCGCCGGAAAAGCCCACGTTCAAGTCGCGGGAGGCGTAGGAAGAGCCCATGTTCAAAAGCTCTATCGCGGCCTTGAGCTCCTTTTGGAAGGCAAAGAGCTTTACGCGTTCGCCTGTCTTTTGCTGGAGGGCGCTTCGGATGAAGGTTTCCAAACTGATTCCCGGAACTTCAAGCGGGTTCTGGAAGGACATGAAAAGGCCCGCCTTGGCCCTCTTGTCCGTGTCCAGGTCTGTGATGTCCTGGCCGTCAAAGAAAATCTTTCCGCCTTCGAGCGTGTACACGGGGTTTCCCATAATCACGTTTCCGAGCGTGGACTTTCCGGCGCCGTTAGGGCCCATCAAGACGTGAGTTTCGCCTTCGTTTATTTGAAGGTCAAGTCCGTCGAGCACGATTTTTGACTCAATGCCGACCTTTATATTTTGTATGTCGAGTAAATTTTTTTCCATAATAGCAACAATAATAATGAAAAACGAATTGATTTGCAATAGCCGCGCTTGCGCGAAATCCGCTCGAAACAACTATTTTAGGGCTTTCAACCAACGGTACGAGCGGCGCAAGCGGTTTTTGTTCAAAGATTCCCGCGTTTGCCTTGTAAATCTTTTGCTCAAAGCCCTTCCGCGCTTGAAAAAAGGATCGTTTTGCTGTATAATTTCCCTAGAAAAAAAGTTTGGGAGATACACATGAACAAGCGTAACGCGGCTAAAGCGGCCGCTTCCTTTCTTTGCGGCGCGGCTTTGCTGCTTTCTTCAATTTT
This sequence comes from Clostridiales bacterium, assembly GCA_024680655.1. GTDB lineage: Bacteria > Bacillota > Clostridia > Oscillospirales > Acutalibacteraceae > UMGS263. Next base: position 1,350 of record JAILBY010000043.1, read on the forward strand.
AATTTCTTGTACGGACATGTCGAACGGCGCGCAAAACGGCGGGGCCGTCTTTTCTATTGACGCTGCGGCGGCCAAAACGCTTTTTGCGTCTTCCGCCCCAAGCGGCTTGGCCGACGACTCACGGCCCCTTTACATCGACATTGAGCTTAAGGGCGACTATTCCGCCAAGAAAAAATCGGACATCGACCCCCAAAAGGGCGCGGTTGTTGAATTTGACTCTATTCCTGTTGGCTCGTCAGTTTGGGCCGAGGCCAATGTTTACCACGAACCCCAGAACATTCTTTATACCGGAAAGAGCGCGTCGATTGTTGTCGTCGCGGGCTTGAACCCGCTTTCTTTGGTTCTGCGCGCGGCGGGCTCCTCGGGCGGCGATTCTGGCGGCGGAAGCGGTGGCGATTCTGGCGGAGGCGGAAGCCCGGATGCCGGCCTTGCCATACCCTTGACTTTTGAAGCGATTGAAGCCGGCGCCAAGGTTACGTTTACCAACAAGGCAAGCGGCGCAGTCACTTACAAAAAGAACGGCGGCGCGGAGGAGACAATTGCAAGCGGAAGCTCCGCGGAGATAACGCTTGACGCAGTTGGCGACAAAGTTAGCTTCTACGGCGACAACGAGACTTACTCCGACGGACTTTTTGGAAATAATAGCTGCATCAAATGCGACAAGGACTGCTATGTTTATGGAAACATAATGAGCCTTATAAAGAGCTCGGGCTTTGAAAGCGCCGTCGAGCTTACCGGCGCATACACCTTCTATTATTTGTTCAGTGATTTCTCGAATGGCGCGCATATAAAGAACAAGGCCGGTTCCGACTTGCTTTTGCCCGCCACGACGCTGACGGAAAGTTGCTACTGTAGCATGTTCAGCAACTGCTCAAGCCTGACAAAAGCGCCCGCGCTTGGGGCCACGACGCTGGCCAAGGAATGCTACGTCAATATGTTCAACGGCTGTACAAGCCTGGCAAGCGCGCCCGCGCTTCCTTCCACGACGCTGGCGGAGGGCTGCTACAACGGCATGTTCAGCGGCTGCTCAAGTTTGACTGAGGCGCCGGAGCTTGCCGCCCCGACGTTGGTCAAGGAATGTTACAAACTTATGTTTACAGGTTGTACAAGCCTTGCAAGCGTCACTTGCCTTGCCACAAACATCAGCGCCGTGGATTGCGTTAGCAATTGGTTCTCGTCCGCGTCCACGAGCGGAACGTTCATAAAGGCGGCGAGCATGACTGGTTGGACCCGCGACGAAAGCGGCATTCCTGCCGGCTGGACTGTCCAGGATTACAGCTCAAGCGGCGGCGGCGGTGGAAGCGGAAGCGGCGGTTCTGGATCTGGCGGAAATGGCGTGAATGGTAATTTTGTTCAAAAGCCCTTCTCTGTTTCCGAGACAAAGCAAGTCTACTTTAGCCAAGGCAACTTGCAGTATCAAGGTGGTAGCACGAGCACATGGAGATTCGCGGAGCACCAGTATGATGTTGTGCCCGAGGAAAAAGTTGTTTATACAAAAACTGGTTCAGGCGCGACGGCCACAATAACACCCATTGGGCCGGACTACGAAGAGTGGATAGACGTTTTCCCATGGGGCTCTTCTGGTTATGGCCTTGCAAAGCCGTATACAAGAAATTATAGTCAAGAAGACGAGAACGGCAAGACGATTTTTACTCTCTTGCATATTGAAGACATGACTACTGGAGATCGGGCCAATTATGACTGGGGCGTTTACAACGCTATAAGCAACGGCGGAAACCAAGCCGGACTTTGGAGAACCCTCACTATGGATGAATGGCTTTATCTGTTTAACACTCGTTCTGGAACAAATTATAACGCGGCAGGCTTGCGCGTTCCGGCAAGAATTTATACTTCTGATACCGCTATAGCAACCGCTGATTCTGAAAACGCTCTTGCTGGAATGATTCTTCTTCCAGACGATTGGAATGACAGCCAAATTCCGGCAAGTGTTAGGGACAGTTTTACAAGAACCATTACAAATACAGAAGATTATGAATCTTGGGCAACGAATGTGTTGACTTATGAACAGTGGAGCCAGTTGGAAGCTCTAGGAGCGATATTCTTGCCTGCCATTGGACAGCAAGAAAACGACGGCACTTTTTATCGTCGTGTCAAAACTTATGGCTCTTTGCAATTTGAGTATTGGTCTGCTTCTGTGGTTTCGACGGGGTATGACACAAAGTATTGCATGTATACTTCTAATCCTGCGGGAACTTTTGGAAGTTATAGTCCTTCTTGCGATGTCTGTATTCCTGTCCGCCTTGTGCAGGATGTTGAATAAAAGTCGCAATTTGTCGTAAGCCCAACCAGGCGCGTCGCTTGGTCGGGCTTACGCCCTGCGCGGGGGCCGTTCCCCAGTGAGCGCCCGCCGAGCTTTTTGCTTGGCAGAGACCTTGACAAAAATGCATAAAATGATAAAATAAAATCATTGGGCTGGTCGAAAGACCCAGGTCCATCTACCGGCGAGGAAGTTCCTCGCCTTTTTTTTGCGGGGCGCGCATTTTGAAAGAGCTAAGCATCTTTATTGACGAATCAGGTGATTTTGGAGAATTCAGCGCCCATTCCCCATATTACATAATTGCGATGGTTTTTCATAATCAAGCGGCGGACATCAAAAGGCAGATTGAACGGCTTGACGCAGAGCTTTCGAATTTTGGATTAGAAAATTTTTGCATTCATACAGGCCCAATCATTCGCAAGGAAGAAATATATATAGACATGGATATTTTTGAACGGCGCAAAATATTCAACAAAATGATGGCCTTTATTCGTTCAATTGACATTAAGTACAAATGCTTTTGCATCGAAAAAAAACATATTGCGGATTCTGTTGAATCTACAGGAAAACTCGCAAAACAGATTTCACAATTTATTAATGAACGGTACGATGAGTTCTTATCTTTTGATGATGTGAAGATTTATTACGACAACGGCCAAATCCAAGTGAGCAAACTCTTGGCTTCTGTTTTTAACGTCCTTTTGCAGAATCCTGTATTTAGAAAAGTGATGCCGTCGGATTACAAACTATTTCAAGTTGCCGATTTTATTTGCACAATGCAGCTTGTCAGACTTAAAAAAGAGTGGATATAGCGGATGATTCTTTTTTACAACAAAAGTCATGAGGGAGCGGTTGCGCCCTGCGCGGGGGCCGTTCCCCAGTGAGCGCCCGCCAAGCTTTTTGCTTGGCATTTGGCTGTAATTGGCGTGAATAACTTTGATGATGGCAATCGCTACCATCAAAGCCTCGCAAAAAGTGAAAATCATCATAAAAAACGTAAAATAATCATAAAAAACCTCGTTTTGGTTCGGAAAATCGTTTGATAAATAAAAATTTTTCTTTACAAAAAACAACTGCCGCGCTATACTGTTGGCATGAAAACAAATCGAACAAGCGGCATTTTGCTTCATCCCACAAGCTTTTCGGGCTCTGCGGGAATCGGAACCTTGGGGCTTCCTTCCTATCAATTCGTTGACTGGCTGAAAAAGGCCGGCCAGACCTTGTGGCAAATCCTTCCTTTAGGACCGACAGGCTACGGAGACTCGCCTTACGCCTCTTTCTCGACCTTTGCCGGAAATCCCCTTTTGATCGACTTGGACGATTTGGCAAAGAAGGGCTGGGCCGACCCGGCTTCCATAACTCCGCCTGACTACATAAAGAGCTCGGGCCGCGTTGACTTTGGCGCCGTGGTTTACTGGAAAAATCCAGTCCTCAACCAGGCCGCCGACTTTTTCCAAAAGAATTGCTCTAAGGAAGACCGAGTCTTGTACGAGGCCTTTAAGAACGACAACTCGGCTTGGCTTGACAACTACGCCAATTTTATGAGCGTAAAGGCCTTTTACGACGCCAAGGCCGCCGAAGAAAAGACCAGCGGCATTTGGTTCAAGTATTGGCCCGAAGACTTGAGGGCTTGCGACCCGGCCGCGGTTTCAAAGTGGAACGCTTCCCACACAAAGGAAATCGAGAGAATCAAGACAATACAATTCTTCTTTGACCGCCAATGGTCCGCGCTCAAAAAATACGCCAACGACAATGGAATAAAAATCATCGGAGACATTCCAATCTTTGTGGCCCCCGACTCGGCCGACGTTTGGGCAAACCAGCGCCTCTTTCAGCTTGAAAAGGACGGAAGGCCCACTTGCGTTGCCGGAGTTCCGCCGGACTACTTTAGCGCCACAGGCCAGCTTTGGGGAAACCCCCTCTACGACTGGGACGCTATGGCAAAGACCAACTATTACTGGTGGGTTGACCGCATCCGCCGCTGCCTTCAATTGGTTGACTGCGTGCGAATCGACCACTTTAGGGGCTTTGAGGCCTATTGGTCTGTTCCCTTTGGAGAGGAAACCGCCGTTAACGGAAAATGGATTCCGGGGCCGAACAAGGCCTTGTTTGACGCGATCAAAAAGGAATTGGGCGACATTCCTATCATCGCCGAAGACCTTGGCCTTATAACGGAAGGCGTCCGGGCCTTGCGCGACGGCTGCGGATTTCCGGGAATGAAAGTCCTGCAGTTTGCCTTTGACCCAGCCGAAGCCGGAAA
>JAILBY010000052.1 GCA_024680655.1 Clostridiales bacterium
CCGGCGGAACGATAAGCCAAAATATGTTAACAAACGGCGGACTGGGCGGCGCGATTTGCCTTATGAGTTATACTGTTACTAGTTCATTAGGTGTTACTACTGTCACTCCCTCATACTTTACCGTTAGCGGCTCGGCCTCAATCCCTTATCCTGATGGAAGCAAGAATGATGTTTATCTTTACAACGGATGTTTTATAACGGTTTCAGGCGATCTCAGCCAAACAAGCGTCGCCTCTGTCACTCTTGACGACGGTCCAAGCCGCGGAAGGACAATTCTTAGCGCTGGCACAGGCGTCACGATTACAGAAGCGATTGCAAATAAATTCTCTTTGACAAACGCTGACGACGGTTGGGAAATAAGGGCGGCGTCTGGCGGCGCGTCTGCCTATATAACATCTCCCGTTTACGTCGCAAGCTCGGCAGAAACAGACTCTACAAGAAAAATCTGCAACCCCGCTCCTGAAAGCGGTAATGACGGCAGTAAAAGTAAGCCATACCCAAGCATAAACAACGCTCTTACCGCATTTACAGATCCAAGCGCCCCTGCGGAAATCATCGTTGACGGAACTGTGCTTGGACAGCAGTCTATTAGTGGTGCCTCATTCCAAGCAAGCTCTCTTATTGTAACTGGCTACAAGGCGGCGGGAGAAAACTCCAGCGAGGCTGTTTTAAAATATATCTATAACGGAACGGATACGGCGGGTGGTCGACCTCTTTCTATAAATACTACTGTTCCTGTAACTGTTAAACACCTAAAGATTACAGGCGGATATGTTATCGGAAACGGCGGCGGAATTTTTGTGGATGGAGAAAGCAGCCTGTGCCTTGCCGCGGGCTCTGTAGTTGCAGGAAACACCGCTATAACTACTGATTCGTATCATGCTGACGGCAATGGCCATGGAGGCGGCGTTTATGTTAAACAAAATGCGAGCCTCTTTGTTTGTGAAAACGCTTTGATTGGCGACAGCGCAACGTCAACAACGCTTCCTAATTATGATACAGTGGGCATAAACAAAGCCTATAGCGGTGGCGGCATTTATAGCTATGGAAGTCTTTATATAGGCTATAGCGGAATGAATTCTGGAAGTCCGGTCTTAAGTCCTATTTCGGAAGGCTACGGCATAAGGCGAAATTACGCGGAAAATAGCGGCGGCGGCATATATGTCACTAAAACTTGCAAAATAGCTAGCGGAAACATTTCATATAATAAAGCTGAGCAATTCGGTGGAGGCGCGGAATTTGGAGGTTATCAAACTTCCCATGAGATTTCTGGGGGCGTGATAGAAGGAAATTATGCCTCTGACGGCGGCGGCATTCAAATTTCATTAGATTCTACCGTTACAATAAGCGGCGGAAGGATCGGCGGAGAGGGCGCTCCCAATACTGCCTCTAGCGAAGGCGGAGCCGTTCGCGTTGTCGGTACATTTAAAGTTAAGGATTCGGCATACATCCCTTATGGCGGCTCTGAAAAATCAAACGACGTTTATCTTTGCAGCGAAAAAACAATTACCGTCGCTGGCGATCTCAGCCAAACAAGCGTCGCCTCTGTCACCCTTGACGACGGTCCAAGCCGCGGAAGGACAATTCTTAGCGCTGGCACAGGCGTCACGATTACAGATGACATTGTAAGTAAATTCTCTTTGGCAAACGTTGACGACAGCTGGGAAAAGAAAATCCCTTCTGACGGCTCAAAGATGTATATAACCTCTCCAGTTTACGTCGCAAGCGGCGGAGTCGATGGAACAAGAATATACTGCGACGCCGCTCCAGAAAGCGGAAACAACGGCAGTAGAAGCAAGCCTTACGCAAGCATAGCCGACGCTCTTAGGTCGTTTGCAAGCGGAGCGACAGAGGCTGAAATCATAATTGACGGAAATATTCTTGACACTGGCAGCAGCCCTCAGAAAATAAGCGACTCGTCTTTGCCGAGCTCGATTACAATCAAGGGCTACATAAAGCCTAGCGAGACTTCCAGCCAGGCTGCCTTGAATGGCGGGCTTAACGGGAATAGAGCGCTGCTTGTAAATCTCGGAAACGCCACAGATTCACTTACAATTAAAGACCTTACTATTACCGGCGGTACAGGCCAAACTTATGGCGGCGGCATTTTTTTGCAAAAGGGCGTTTTGACGCTTTCCGATGGCGTAAAGGTT
>JAILBY010000070.1 GCA_024680655.1 Clostridiales bacterium
GGTCAAGTTGAGACAAGCGTTTCGGGCGGCGTTTTTGTGGTTGACTCAAGCAACGCCAAAAACGGAGCGCTTGTAAAAACCGGAAGCTCTAGCGTTGTGGTGAACGCGGGCGCCACTATAAACGCTCAGGTTTCGGAAACCATTGGAACAAAGGTAAGCGTAGCGAGCGGCGATGTTGTATTTACGGACGAAAGCGGCCTTGCGCGCGCGATTGACGAAGGAAGCGGAATCGCGCTTGACGCTTCCGGCGACGAGCAAATCATTCCTTTGATTACTGTTTCTTCTCCAAGCCCAAATGCAAAGATTTTGGCCTTTGGAGGAACTTCCGCCGCGGTTGACTTTAACTGGTCGGTTCAAAATTTGGAAAGCGGCGATTACCTCATTTTGCAAACTTCGCGCGACAAGAACTTTGACTCTATAGAAAAAACAGTCAGGCTTGACGGAATAAACAATATTTCGCTTGACCTTGAGGACGGAACAAGTTATTGGAGAATTTTCCCCAACAAGGCCGGCCCTGACTATTCCGCGCAAAGCAAAGTTAAAATTATGCCAGCGCCTCCGCCGCAGCTAATCGCGCCTGAAAGCCGTTCAACTTACACTTACAAGACAAGATATCCTGACGCGCGTTTTTCTTGGACTACCAACGATTATGTGACCGCCTTTGATTTTGAAGTTGCGGACAATCCTCAAATGGAAAATCCTGTAATCAAGCAAAGGACGACAACGCCTTCAAGCATCGTTTCTTCTTTGGGAACTGGAACTTGGTATTGGCGCGTCACTCCGTTCTACACAATAAACAGAATTGGTCTTGCCGAACCAAGCGAAATTCGCGCCTTCTCAATCAGCCAGCGCAGAAAGCTGGATCCGCCTGAATTGATTTTGCCGGCTTCTGACGAAAAGATAAACACTGCGCTTAAAGACCAAATTATTTTTTCTTGGAAGAACAATCCCGAAGCGACCAACTATGAAATAAAAGTTTCTCAAGACCCTGAGGGTGAGAACGTTAAGCTTTTGGAAAAGTCCCAGAGCAACTATTATACTGTAAAGCCGTCAGAGTTGGGAATGCAAAACGGCGTTTGGTATTGGAGCGTCATCCAGTTTGATTCTGACGGAGACATTTCGGAACAGTCTGAGCTTAGAAAATTCACGACCGGGCAAACTTTGTACGAGCAGCGCGCGCTTTATCCGCCGGACAACTTTGTGACGGTTGACACAAGCCTTGCGGAACTGAGATTCACTTGGAAGACAAACATACCCGGCGACAACAAATTTCAAATCGCGCGCGACAGGGCCTTTAGCAATTTGGTCGTGGACGAAGTTGACAACGAAAAATTTTATCAAGGCGTCGATTTGCCAGGCGGACAATATTATTGGAGAATCAGTTCCGCAAATTCTCCCGAGCAGTTTACAACCGAAGCGCGCGTGTTTAGGGTGGCTTCTCAGTTGACAAATCCTGTCCTTGTGTCTCCGCGCAAATCTCAAACGCTTGTGTTGCTTGGCGATTCTCAAACCAACTTTACTTGGCGGCCTGTTCAAGACGCGGGCTTCTATCAATTCTATTTGTACTCAAAGGGAAATCTTGACGAGCCTGTCCATTCAGAACGCTTGACTTCAACTTCCAAATTTTTGGATTTGAGCGAATTGCCCGACGGAGAATATTCTTGGTCGGTTCAAGCCGGAGTGGAAGAGACTTCTTACACCGCCCGCAGATTTAGCGGAAAGACGGAAAGCGATTTAAAGCTTGTCCAGCTTAGAAAAATAAAGCTTGAGTATCCTGCGAACGGCGCCAGAATGGACGGCATTAACGCCATCGCTTATCCTGACAGCGTAAGGTGGTCGTGCGAGCAAGACTTAAAGCAAAGCGTTTTCACTCTTTCAAAAAATCCAAACGGATATTCAAATCCGATTTTCACTTTGAACAACCCGACTCGTTTTGTCAAGCTTCCAAAACTTGACGAAGGAACTTACTATTGGACTGTTCGCGGAACAAACATGAGCGGCTTGAACGCTTCCGCCGACAACGCGCGCTCGTTTGTCGTTCAAAAGATTGAGAAATTGCCAAATCCGCAATTGACTTCTCCTGCCAACAACACGGTTTACGGCGTGGCGAAAATTCGTTCTTCCAGAAAAATCACTTTCGCTTGGCGGCCGGTTCCAAACGCGACTGTTTACACCTTTACTTTGAGGAACGCGCTTGGACAAGTTTTGATTAACAAGGAAGTCAAAGAGCCGCGCTACGAATTGAATGACATGGCTAATTTGAAAAACGGCCGCTTCACTTATTCTGTTCAGGCCGCGCAAAATTTGAGCGACGGAAGCGTGGCAAGGCGCAGCGACGCAAGCAGCAATTCTTTTGCAATCAATTTGCCAAAAGCGGCGGACATTGTTATTGACGACACAGGAGTTCTTTATGGCAATTAAAAAACTCCTGGCCGTCGCGCTTGTCTTTTCCATGGTTTCATTCAACCTTTGCGCAAAAAGCAAGAAGAAGTCCAAGAATAAAAAGGGCAAGGAAAGCGCGCCCGAAGCGATTCTTCCGGCAACTGAAGGGGAGGGCGCGACGGCGGAAGATTTTGGCCTTGAAGAAAATTCCTCGGAAGAAAATAAAGCGGAGGAAAATCTTTCGGAAGAAAACAAAAATGCCGCGCCGGATTCCGACAACAACAATCCCCGCTACACGATTTCGGCGATTGAGGCTCCCGAGCCAGGCCTGAATTATTACGTCACAAAAGACGAAAACGAAAACATAAAATTCATTCAAAAACTCAGTTGGAATAAAATTGCCGACATCAAGCATTACCACATAACGATTGAGCGGCAGGGCGAGGAAGGCTGGACCGAAGTTTTGCAAAAAGACTTGCATGACAATAGAATCGAAGTTTCTTTGGAAGCGGGAAAATATCGTTTTCAAGTTGGCATTGTGAACCTCTTTGACCAATTGGAAAAAAGTTCAGACTGGAAATTTTTTGAGGTTTTGAAGGCCTTGCAGCCAAAAATCGAGGGTTACCAAACCGATTCGATTTACTTGAATTCAAAAAAGGCGACTGGAATTTTCACCCTAAAGGGCGAAAACTTGACGGCAGGAACCTTGTTCACTATGGAGCAAAGGGAATCCGATCCGCCAAAAATTATTACCGGAAGCATTTTGAGCGTCTCGCCCGACGGACAAAGCGCTGACGTTAAGTTTAATATAGAAGAAATTGGGCCTGGAAAGTACGAAATTTACGCGCAAAACCCTGGCGGCCTTTCGGTAATTTCCAAAACGATTCACATCAAGCAAAAAAAAGACAGGCA
>JAILBY010000105.1 GCA_024680655.1 Clostridiales bacterium
TGAATTACCTGACTTTCCTGTTGATTTTCTTATTGATAAATTGACAACTCATATTGATATAAGATTTGCAGGAAAAACTCGTTTCTTTGTTCCTGAGGAGCAAAATGAAATCAGCGTACCTTTCTTTGTTTGGGAAGATAAGCACGAACATAGCTACCTCAACGAAGAATATCACAAAGGCATAAATTATTGATTTTTTTAATTAAACTTATTGCCCTCAATACAGATATAATGCTATAATGAGTTATATTTGTGTTGGGGGTATTTTTATGTTTTCAAGTATAAAAAGTATGGGGATTTTCGGAATGGACGCTTTTATGGTTGATGTTGAAGCCGACCTTTCTGGCGGTATTCCAAGATTTGATATGGTAGGCTTACCAGATGCGGCGGTAAGCGAGTCAAAAAACCGTGTCCGTTCTGCAATAAAAAACTGCAAATTAGATTTCCCCGTAAGCAGAATAACAATAAACCTTGCCCCTGCCGATATAAAAAAAGAAGGCTCTGTTTACGATTTGCCTATAATGATAGCGTTGCTCACCGCAACCGCACAACTCAACACAAAGCTTGACGATTGTGCTTTTATAGGCGAACTTTCGCTCAATGGCGAAATAAGACATATAAAAGGCGTTTTGCCTATGGTTATAAAGGCACAGCAAGAGGGCATAAAGCGTGTTTTTGTCCCGATTTCAAATGCTGCTGAAAGTGCTGTTGTTGAGGGAATAGATATTTACCCCGTCAAAAATGTAAAACAGCTTTTAGAGCATTTTGAGGGCACTACTTTGATAGAAAAAGCTGAAAAGAAAAATTATTCAGACTATGAAATGCCTGATAATCTTCCTGACTTTTCAGAGGTCAAAGGGCAGTATGAAGCAAAAAGAGCCTTGGAAATAGCTGCGGCTGGCGGACATAATGTTATGATGATAGGACCTCCTGGCTCTGGTAAAAGTATGCTTGCAAAGCGTATTCCGTCAATATTGCCTGATATGACCTACGAAGAGTCTATTGAAACCACAAAGCTATATTCAATAGCAGGTGCATTACCTGAAAAAATTTCTCTTATAAAGGCAAGACCATTCCGTTCACCTCATCATACTGTATCACCAGCAGGACTTTCGGGCGGTGGTGCTATTCCAAAGCCTGGTGAAATATCACTTGCTCACAACGGCGTTTTATTTCTTGATGAATTGCCTGAATTTTCAAGAGATTCTATGGAAGCTATGCGTCAGCCGATAGAGGACGGAAAAATAACTATTTCAAGAGTTGCCGGCTCTCTTTCCTACCCTTGCTCAGTTATGCTTATATGTGCTATGAACCCTTGCCCTTGCGGCTTTTTCGGTCACCCGACAAAGCCTTGCACCTGTCCTAAGGGTGCTGCTGCAAGGTATCTTTCAAGAGTATCAGGCCCTCTGCTTGACAGACTTGATATACATATAGAAGTTCCACCTGTTGAATTTGAACAGCTTTCAAGCACACAGAAAGCCGAAAGCTCTGCACAGATAAGAGAAAGAGTAAATAAGGCGAGAAAAATTCAGCAGAAAAGGCTTGAAGGCAGTGGTATATCCTGCAACGCACATATGACCTCACAGCAGACAAAGCAATTCTGCCAGATGACAGATGGTGCAAAGGTTATACTTAAAAATGCGTTTGATAAATTAGGTCTTTCTGCAAGAGCTTACGATAAGGTTTTGCGTGTTGCAAGAACTATCGCCGACCTTGATGAAAGCGAAATAATAGATGTAAAGCATATAACCGAGGCTGTTCAATACAGAAGCCTTGACCGTAAATTCTGGCAAGCATAAGAGGTAAACTATGAACAAAAGCGATTTTTATAATACACTTGAAAAAAGCCCCGTTATTGCGGCGGTAAAAAATGATGAATGTCTTGAAAAGGCATTGAAAAGCAAATGCAATATAATTTTTCTTTTATATGGTAACATATTTAATTTGAAGAAAATTGTAGAATCAGTTAAGAGGTCAGGAAAAATTATTTTCATTCATCTTGACTTGGTTGAGGGCTTTTCAAGAGATAATATTGCATTACAATATATAAATGAAGAAATACATCCCGACGGAATAATATCAACCCGCTCTCAGCAGATAAGAACAGCAAAGGAATTAGGTCTTTTAACTATACAAAGACTTTTTATCATTGACTCTCTTTCGATTGAAAATACAATAAAATCAGCCTCATCAGTTTCACCTGATGCTGTTGAAATAATGCCTGGTATTATGCCGAGAATAATATCATCTTTAAGCGAAAAAATAAAAATACCGCTTATTGCAGGCGGACTTGTTTCAAGCAAAGATGATGTCGTTTCAGCCCTCGCCTCAAACGCTCGTGGCGTTTCTGCAACAAGCCCTGAGGTTTGGTCGGTATGATGAAAATATGATGTCAAATACTGTTATGTTTGCTAATTGACAATATTTTCTTTTTGAAGTAAACTGATTTTATAAGCTGAATATTGATTATAAGTCCTTCTATGGAGATTTGAGAATGGAAGTGGCTCCCAGATTTTTTTACCATAGGGGGCGTATTCTATTCTCTTTTATTATGCAAAAATTCAGAAACGGAGGTCACCTTATGTCTAAATATATTCTTGCTTTGGACCAAGGCACCACAAGTTCAAGGGCTATAATTTTTGATAAAAAAGGCAAAATAGTTGCAAAGGCTCAAAATGAATTCAATCAGATTTATCCAAAGCCAGGCTGGGTTGAGCACGACCCTATGGAGATACTTTACAGTCAGTTGCAGGCTGTTTCAGGCGTTTTGAAATCAGGTGATTTCACTTGCGAAAATATCGCCGCAATAGGTATAACAAATCAGCGTGAAACTACTATTGTATGGGATAAAGAAACAGGCAAGCCTATCTATAATGCAATAGTATGGCAATGCAGAAGAACGGCTGAAATGTGCGAACAGATTAAGAGAGACGGCTGGGAAGAATATATCAAAGAAAAAACAGGTCTTGTTGTTGACGCATACTTTTCAGGCTCAAAGATAAAATGGATACTCGATAATGTCGAGGGTGCAAGAGACCTTGCAAACGAGGGCAGACTTCTTTTCGGTACAGTTGAAACCTGGCTTATCTATAATCTGACGGGTGGCAAGGCTCATGTTACAGACTATTCAAACGCATCAAGAACAATGCTGTTTGATGTCGATAAATTAGAATGGGACGAAAAGCTCTGCAAGGAGCTTACCGTACCTATGTCAATGCTGCCTAAGCTTGTTGAATCAAGTGAGGTTTACGGAACAGTTGCAAACGATATAATCGGACTTGAAGCAATAGCAGGTGTTCCTATTGCTGGTGCAATAGGCGACCAGCCTGCCGCCCTTTTCGGTCAGGCTTGCTTCAAATCAGGTCAGGCTAAAAACACCTACGGTACAGGCTGTTTCCTTTTGATGAATACGGGCGAAAAGAGAGTTAAATCCTCTTGCAATCTTGTTTCAGGCGTTGCTTGGGGGCTTAACGGTAAGGTTGAATATGCACTTGAAGGCTCTGCTTTCAACGCTGGCTCTGTTATAAAATGGCTCCGTGATGAACTCCATATGATAGACTCTGCAAGGCGTTGCGACGAGCTTGCCGAAAGTGTTGACGGTGCAAACGGTGCTTACTTCGTTCCCGCTTTTACAGGTCTTGGTGCTCCATATTGGGATATGTATGCCAGAGGCTGTTTTGTCGGTCTTACAAGAGGTGTAAACAGAGCACACTTCGCAAGAGCCGTTCTTGAAAGTATCGCCTTTCAGATGACAGACTTGCTTGAAGCTATGAGTAAGGATGCAAAAATCAGCATAACCGATTTGCGTGTTGACGGCGGTGCAAGTGTAAGCAATATTATGATGCAAATTCAGGCTGATTTAATCAGAGCAGATGTTAACAGACCAAAGACCGTTGAAACAACCGCTCTGGGTGCCGCTTATCTTGCAGGTCTTGCAGTAGGTTTCTGGAAAAACAAGGAAGAAATTGAAGCAAACCGTGAGGTTGACAGAATATTCTCGCCTCAGATGAGTATTGAGGACAGAGATAAGCTCTACCGTGGCTGGTTAAAAGCCGTTGAACGCTCAAAGAATTGGGCAGAATATTAAAGTATAAAAAGAGGTAACCCCTCTGTAAATAAATAATCAGGAGTTGATTTTAATGTCAAACAATATTGTTGATTGGAAAACCATCACTAACTTCGTTATTGATGCCTTTGTAGGTTACGGCGTTCCTCGTGAAGATGCAGAAATCTGTGCAGATGTTCTTCTTGAATCAGATAAGCGTGGTATTGAATCTCACGGTGTTAACCGTTTCAAGCCTATCTATATCGACAGAATTAAAGCAGGAATTCAAAACCCTGTTACAAATTTTGAAATAGTAAAGGACTTCGCCGCAACAGCCGTTATTGACGGTCACGACGGTATGGGACAGGTTATCGGCTATAAGGCTATGAAAATGGCTATTGAAAAAGCAAAAAAATACGGTATCGGTATGACAGTTGTAAGAAACTCCTGCCACTACGGTATTGCAGGCTACTATCCTTCAATGGCTATCAAAGAGGGTATGATAGGTATGACAGGCACAAACGCCCGTCCATCTATTGCTCCTACCTTCGGCGTTGAAAATATGCTCGGCACAAACCCTCTTACAATCGGCTTCCCTACCGACGAGGAATTTCCGTTCATCATTGACTGTGCAACATCAATCACACAGCGTGGTAAACTTGAATATTATTCAAGAATAGGAAAGCAGACTCCTGCTGGTATGGTAATCGGCAGAGATGGTACTGCAAAGACTGATACAGATGCTATCCTCAAAGAGCTTAACACTCATGAGGCTGCTCTTGCTCCTCTCGGCGGTATCGGTGAAGAGCTTGCAGGCTATAAGGGCTATGGCTACGCAACAGTTGTTGAAGTTCTTTCGGCAGCTTTACAGCAGGGCAACTTCCTCACAATGCTCAGCGGTATCGGTGAAAACGGTGAAAAGATACCTTTCCACCTCGGTCACTGGTTTATTGCTATTGATACCAACGCATTTATGGGACTTGAACCATTCAAGAAAACAGCAGGTGACATTATGCGTGCTTTGAGAGCTTCGCAGAAAGCACCGGGTCACGACCACATTTATACAGCAGGTGAAAAAGAGTGGAATGTATGGTGTCAGCGTAAAGACAGCGGTGTTCCTATCAACCCTGCCGTTCAGAAAGAAATCGTTGCAGTCAGAGATGAATTAGGTCTTGACTATAAATTCCCTTGGGAAGAATAATAGGATATATATTTGGAGGTTAATATGGATTACGCACAGGAATCACTCAAATTGCATTATGAATGGAAAGGTAAATTAGAGGTTACTGCAAGAGCAAAGGTTGACTCAAAGGAAGCTCTTTCACTTGCATATACCCCAGG
>JAILBY010000119.1 GCA_024680655.1 Clostridiales bacterium
TGGGCAATTATCTTGATTTTGACAGCTTGAAATTGCTCAAAGAAAAACTTTCAGAGGGCGTGCCGTCAAAGGCAGAGGTGAGTGTTCCTTATATAGATTGTGATGATGTTACAGTTTTGAAAACTTATTCAAGATATTCAAGCAATCAAATTCTTGCACACATTATAGGATATATGGACTCGGGAAACGCAAACGGAGTTTCGGGACTTGAAAAAGGATACAACGATTTGTTGAATAGTTTTTCTGGAAAATTGTCTGTTTCTTATCTGGCTGATGCAAGAGGGCGTATCCTTTCGGGCAGTAAAAGCAATATCAAAGACGAAAATTATAATAGTAAAGGCGGAATAAAGCTTACAATAGATTCAAGAATACAGAGAATTGCAGAGGAATGTGCAAATGAAAGCAACCTTGGAGAATGTGCAATAGTTATTCTTGAAGCGAACAGCGGAAAAATAAGGGCTATGGTGAGTAAGCCGGATTTTAATCCGCAAAAGGTGGGCGATATTATCAATGCAGAAAATTCACCTTTGATTAACCGAGCATTAACGCCGTATTCTGTCGGCTCTGTTTTTAAACTTGTTGTTGCAGCGGCAGCAGTTGAAAAGGGGATACCCGTAAGCTATGAATATGATTGCAGAGGCGAAATAGATGTTGACGGTGTAAATATACATTGTCACAAGCTTGAAGGACACGGTACTCTTGATATGAGTAACGCTTTGGCTCTTTCCTGTAACACTTATTTTATAAATCTTGCTTTAAAAGTGGGTAAGGAAGATATATTGGGTATGGCAGAAAAAATGGGCTTTGGTAAGGAATTTGCCCTTGCTCCTGAAATAACGGGCGAAAGTGGAATACTGCCCGATAGTGCTGATATTTCATCACAACCTGCGTTGGCAAATCTTGCCTTTGGGCAAGGAACATTGATGGCAACTCCACTGCAACTTGCAGTAGCTTATTCGTGCGTTGCAAATTCGGGTAAATATTATCAGCCGTTTCTTGTTGAAAGCACGATTGATGCAAATGGAAACGAAACAACTGTAAATTCTGTAAAAGCACCCGTTCAGGTTTTTTCAAAGGAGGTTTCTGATACTCTGACTTCATTTCTTGAAAATTCAGTAAACAATGGTGGTGGAAGTCTTGCAAAGCCGACTAAAACAACGGCGGCTGGCAAAACTGCAACAGCACAGACGGGCTGGTACGATAGCGACGGCAAAGAGTATTATCACTCTTGGTTTTGTGGCTTCTATCCGTCAGAAAAGCCGAAGTATATAATTGCGATAATGAAAGAAAAGGGCAAGGGCGGTTCGGTTGATTGTGCTCCCGTCTTTAAAAAGATAGCTGATAAAATAGAATATATAAATTGACAATAATATCCCTTGGGTGTATAATTTTACCCGTATGAAATTTTATAAAAGGGATTGTGAAACAAATGGAATGGACAGGTCTTAATGAGCTTCGTGAAAAATATTTAAGCTTCTATGAAAGCAAAGGTCATCTTCGTCTTGACAGCTTTTCGCTTATACCTCAGGGCGATAAGAGCCTTTTGCTTATAAATTCAGGTATGGCACCTATGAAGAAATATTTTACAGGTGAGGTTACTCCGCCAAGAAAGAGAGTTACAACTTGTCAGAAGTGTATCAGAACTCCTGATATTGAAAATGTTGGTAAAACTGCAAGACACGGTACTTTCTTTGAAATGCTCGGTAATTTCTCCTTTGGCGATTATTTCAAGCACGAGGCAACTGCTTGGGCTTGGGAATTCTGCACCAAGGTTCTTGAAATGCCTGAGGATAAAATTTGGATTACTGTATATGAAGAAGACGACGAGGCTTTTGATATATGGACAAAAGAGGTTGGCGTTAACCCTGAAAAAATTGTTAGAATGCCAAAATCAGAAAACTTCTGGGAACACGGCTCAGGTCCTTGCGGTCCTTGCTCTGAGCTTCATTTTGACAGAGGTGAAAAATATGGTTGCGGTTCACCAAACTGTGGCGTAGGCTGTGAATGCGATAGATTTACAGAATTCTGGAACCTTGTTTTCACACAGTTTGATAATGATGGCAACGGCAATTATTCAAGACTTTCTCACCCTAATATTGATACAGGTATGGGCTTGGAGCGTCTTGCTTGTATTTTGCAGGGTGTTGACAATATCTTTGAAATTGATACTATGCAGAAGATTATGGGACATATCTCTGAAATTGCAGGTGTAAAATATCACGAGGACGAGAAAAAGGATATTTCCTTGCGTGTTATAACTGACCATATCCGTTCAACTACATTTATGATAGGTGACGGCGTTATGCCTTCAAACGAGGGCAGAGGTTATGTTCTCCGCAGACTTTTAAGAAGAGCTGCAAGGCACGGCAGATTGTTAGGAATAGAACATACCTTCCTTTCTGAAATTGCTAAAACTGTTATCGAGGCTAATAAAGGTGCATATCCAAACCTTGTTGAAAAGCAGGATTTCATTGTAAAGGTTATCCTCAATGAAGAAGAAAGTTTCAGTAAGACTATTGATACGGGCTTACAGCTTCTTTCTGATATTATTGATAATTCAAATAAAAAGGTACTTGCAGGTGAAGATGCATTCAAGCTTTATGATACCT
>JAILBY010000133.1 GCA_024680655.1 Clostridiales bacterium
AGCTATGAACTTCATAAGAATTAACTGATAGCGATAAAAAAATAAGAAAAGAAAAAAGCATCCTTATTTGGATGCTTTTTTTATCGCTTTATTATTCATTTAAACTATCGCACTCGGCAAGCCATAAGAATTATAGTCAAAATAAGAACAAAAGATATTATTCTTTGCTTTTTTCATAATAACTCTATTTCATCTTGTCAAAATCTTTTAATTATTATCGTTGCTTATTTTTTTTATAAAATCAAAAAGGGCGTTCAACTGATTTTCTGCCTGAATTTCATCATAGGGGAGCAGAGAATAGGTTGAAAGGCGACTTTTCTTTTCAAAAAATATGTTTTTGTTGTACCCTATGCCATTTTTCATCAGTTCTTCAAGCAGAAGAAACGATTGCTTATGCCTGAAATTGTTTTCATTAAAGCAAATGAAAGAGGTGGGAAATTTTTCGGTTATATTACCAAGAGGAATAATATCACGGATATTATAAACATTTTTCTTTTCGGCTGACGATATAAATTTCTTTGGCAGAATACCATTGTCGCCATCGTAATAGCCATTGAAAAGGGCAAGTCCGATTATATTTTCCGATGGAATAGGCGAGGTGATAGAACAAGAACGGCAGATATTTTCATTAGAAAAAATTGTTGCCGCAACGCTTGCAAGAAAAGCACCGCTATTATTTCCGCCGATAAATATTCTCTTGTTATCGGCAAAAAGGTCTTCTGCATTATCGTAGGCGAACTTACAAGCCTTTATAACATCAACTATCTGTGCAGGATATTCAAATTTAGGTTCAAGGCGATAGTTGATATTAAAAACAACATTTCCCTGACAAGCAATCGCACTGCAAAAATCTGCAAAATCGGCTTTGTCACCCTTTGAAAGCTCTCCGCCGTGAATATAAATGAATATAGGCAGTTTTGAGTCTGCTTTTACATTCTGCGGATAGAACACATCAAGAAAATTATATTTTCTGTTAAGCCCTGAATAGTCAATATCATTTATGCAAAAAACATTTTCGGTATATTTTTTTAGTATATTGTTTTCTTTTTTGCTGAAAAGCTCTTTAAAAAAATTCATAAATATTAAAACTCCTATCTTATCAACTATATATTATATGACTTAATCTTAAAAAAATCAAATGACTTGTATAAGAACGGGTTTTGAGTTAAAATGTTTTCATACGCTTAACTCATACGCATATAAATTGTATGGGTGGTGTAAATGAATAATAAAAAAGTTATTGCATTTATCTGTGCATTTTCTTCTCTTTTAGGTGCTTGCTTGTTCTTTGGCTTATATTCTTTCGGCAAGGTTGACAGCCTCACCTCAAAGAAAATAACCTTTTCAGTTAAATCAATGCCTGTAATAATTATAGATGCAGGTCACGGTGGAATTGACGGCGGTGCAGTCGGCGTTGACGGTACATACGAAAAGGATATAAACCTTGCAATATCGCTTAAACTTGATACTATGCTTAAATCGGCTGGATATAAAACTATACTTGTGCGTGACGAAGATAAGCTTATATGCGACGAAAATCTCAAAAGTATCCGTGAAAAGAAATCTTCTGATTTGCACAACAGAATGGAGCTTATGAACAAAACGGATAACTGCATATTTTTAAGCATACATCAGAACTCGTATCCCTCGGCTTCAAGTTTTGGAACACAGGTTTTCTATTCGCCAAACGACGACGAAAGCAAGACGATTGCTGGGATAATTCAAAAAAATATAAGGCAAATGCTTCAACCGAACAATAAAAGAACAATCAAACAGAGCACTTCTTCGGTTTTTCTGCTCTACTATGCAACAAAGCCGACTGTTATGGTTGAGTGCGGTTTCCTTACTAATCCTAATGATTGCGAAAAACTTAAAAATGAAGAATATCAGAACAATATAGCGTTTGCTATTATGTGTTCATTACTTGAATATAACAAAAATATTTAATATACGGAGGAAGTAAAAATGGCTTCAAAGGTAAAGTCTGTTTATGTTTGCAGTGAATGTGGCTACGAAAGCCCGAAATGGTACGGCTGTTGCCCTGAATGTAAAGAATGGAACACTATGAATGAAGAAATAAAAAGCACATCGTCAGGCAAAAATGCTTCGGCTGTTTTAAAGGGCGAGGCAACGGTGCTTAAAATGAACGATATTGACGAAAGTACAGAGCATAGATATTCAACGGGTTTGAGCGAGCTTGACAGAGTGCTTGGCTCTGGCATAGTCAAAGGCTCTCTTGTACTTTTGAGCGGTGATCCAGGCATAGGTAAATCAACAATACTTTTACAGATATGCGAATTTCTCGGAAAGAATTTAAAGGTGCTTTATGTTTCAGGCGAGGAGTCTGCACATCAAATAAAATTAAGAGCAAAAAGATTAAAGGTTACAACGGAAAATCTTTTCCTGCTTTGTGAGACAGATATTGAACTTGTTGCAGAAAGCATAAACACTCAAAAGCCTGATGTGGTTATAGTTGACTCTATTCAGACTATGAACTATACGGAGCTTACCTCTGCCTGCGGAAGTGTTACTCAGGTGAGGGAATGCACTAATCTGCTTGTTAAAACGGCAAAAAAGCTTGATATTCCTATAATTGTTGTAGGTCATGTCAATAAGGACGGCAATATTGCAGGTCCAAAGGTGCTTGAACATATTGTTGACGCTGTTCTTTATTTTGAGGGCGAAAGGAATATGTCTTACCGTATTTTAAGAGCAGTAAAGAACAGATACGGCTCAACTAATGAAATCGGCGTTTTTGAAATGCTTGATGATGGTCTTTCTCAGGTGGAAAATCCATCACTTATGCTACTTTCAGGCAGACCGAAAAATTCCTCGGGTACTTGCGTTGCTTGTACTATGGAGGGTTCAAGACCTATTCTTGCAGAGGTGCAGGGACTTGTTACTGCAAGTGGCTTTGGTAATCCAAGAAGAATGTCAACAGGCTTTGATAATAACAGAATGGCTATGATTTTAGCAGTGCTTGAAAAAAGAGCAGGCTATTTTTTCGCTAATATGGATACATATATCAATGTTGTCGGCGGACTTAAACTTGACGAACCAGCGGCAGATTTGTCTGTTGCTATGGCTCTTGTGTCAAGCTTGAAGGATACTGCTTTAAATGATGATGTGCTTGCTTTTGGTGAAATAGGTCTTGCAGGCGAAATAAGAGGCGTTTCGCATTGTGAACAGAGAATAAGCGAGGCGGCAAGGCTCGGCTTTAAGCGTTGCATTATTCCAGAACACAATATGAAAGGACTTTCGGCATCGCTCAAAAAGAAAATAGAAATCGTCGGCGTAAAAAATGTCAGAGATGCCTTTAACGCTGTAATATGAATAGCTTTGTTTTATCGCCGAACATACCGCAGGGCAAGGTTGAAAAAGCAGTTGCTTCAAGGCAGTATCCAGAAATAGCAAACGCTTTTAAGAATTTAGGAATAACGCTTTTCTTTGTAAAGCCCGACAAAAGCTTGCAAACGCCTGTAAGACAACACGCTGATATGCTTTGCCACTATCTTGGTGAGGGCAGAGTGTTACTTGCAAGGGGACAGGCTGAACTTTATAACGAACTGTCAAAGGCTGGCTTTACGGCTGAATTTATTGACGAAACACTTTCGCCTGAATATCCGCACGATATTCCTCTTAATTGTTTACGCATAGGCAATAAGATGTTTATGAATGTGAAGTTTGCAAGTAAAAGCATTGTTGAGTATTGCAAAAGCAATAAAATAGAAATTGTCAATGTTAATCAAGGCTATACCCGTTGCTCAACGGCAGTAGTAAACGAAAATGCAGTTATTACACAGGACAGAGGAATGGCGAGGGCGTTTGAGGAAAACGGAATAAGAGTGCTACTGATAAATGCTGAAAATATTGTTTTAGAGGGTTATGATAACGGCTTTATAGGCGGTGCTTGCACGCTTGTTGACAGAAACAAATTAGCGTTTTTTGGCGATATTGATACTCTTGACGATGGCAAACGCATTAAGGCTTTTCTTGAAGAATGTGGTTGCAGTTATATATCCCTTATAAAAGGCAGACTTATTGATATAGGCTCGGCAATACCGCTTGAAGTAAAATAAAAAAGACAACTTAAAGTTGTCTTTTAGAGCTTGATTATATTGAATTTTATAAGAATAAAAATTATCAACGCAATATGCAAAAGTATTTCCAACGGCAGACCTATCATAAATTTCTTATGCTTTGTTTTGTGGTGTATGTTTTTCATTGTAATATACATAGGCAAAGCACCGCCAAAAAGACCTAAAAGCATAAGCGTTTTTTCGGGAACACGATATTTGCCGTTTATTGCATTT
This sequence comes from Clostridiales bacterium, assembly GCA_024680655.1. Lineage (GTDB taxonomy): Bacteria > Bacillota > Clostridia > Oscillospirales > Acutalibacteraceae > UMGS263. The sequence goes on from JAILBY010000133.1 coordinate 4,314, forward strand.
GATTTGTCTTTTACAGTAAGAATAATGGAAACAAGCCATATTAAAGAAAAGAAAACGGCAAGAGTAATATAAAGATATTTCATATCAATTTATTGCTTGCGAGCATTTGAAGATTTAATTCAAATTCCTCGCAGCTTCCATTTTCGATTTTTTCACCCAAGGAATTCGGCAATTTATAAACACTTGCACATTCAGGGCAGGTTGCAAAATAGTTTATATCATATTCGCCCATAGTTAAAAAGATTACCTTTAAATTGCTGTATGCCTTTGAAATGTGAAAGGTAACTTCATTTTTGCATTTTGGGCAAACCATAGGCACGCTGTTGCCGACTTTATTAAGACGGTTGTATTCACCGAAATTCTTTCCCATTTTTAATTCTCTTTTCATTGTTTTTTAATATTTATATGTTATTGTAACTTTCAGTAAAAGTCAAGAGGTGTAATTTTGAAAAAGAAAATCATCGTTTTATTGTTTACAGCACTTTTACTTTTCAGTTTTACGGCTTGCGGAAAAAATAAAGCAGAAGAAACTACGCTTGATGTAAGCTCGGCAGAAGCTGTCAGCCTTGAAGAAACAACTTCATCGCTTGAAGAAATAACAGATGAAGCCTCAAAAGAAGAAAGCACAACTGCTATAAGTAAAAGCAGTGAACAAAAAACTACAACCAAAGCCGTTTTGCCTGATACGACAAAAAATACACCTACTGTAAATTATAATCAGATAAAGGGCGTATGGGTTACCATATACGAACTCTCTATGAAAGGCGAAAGCGATAAATCGGAAAACGCTTTCAGAAAAAAGGTTGAAGCAATCTTTTCAAATGTTGCAGACTTAGGTCTGAATACGGTTATAGTTCAGGTGCGAGCTTTTAGCGATGCTTTATATAAATCGGACTATTTTCCGTGGAGCTATTATCTTACAGGTGTTCAAGGGCAAGCCCCAGGCTATGATCCGTTGAAGATAATGGTTGAAGTGGCACACAGCAAGAAGCTTTCAATAGAGGCTTGGTTCAACCCTTATCGTGTTGCTTCATCTTCAAATGTAGCACTTTCAGCAGATAATCCTGCAAAAAAATGGCTTGATTCAGGCTCGGATAATGTTTTTGTTAATTCTTCGGGCATTTATTATAATCCT
>JAILBY010000215.1 GCA_024680655.1 Clostridiales bacterium
AGCTTTTCTCTTTCTATTTTCTTATCATTAAAGCAACGCACACTTCTTCTTTTTTTGATATTCTCAATAATCTCGTTCAATTTATTTCATACCTTTCAATGCAAATTTTAACTTTTCCTTATATTCATTAACAACATAATCTGGTGCTACAATTTCAACCTTTCCCATACAGCCGAAAACCCAGGAATAAAACAACTGACTTATATCAAGTTTAACATTAAATTTTATATATTCCTTATCATCATCAGGCTGAAAAACAAAGTCCTTGCCGAAACGGTCAACAATAACATTTGCAAAATCCTTTTTAAACCTAAGAGTTACCGTTTCTTTATTACCCGTTGAATACATATTGAAAACGCTATTTGTATATGAACTGAAATCATAATTTTTCATTTTTTCCTTGCCCGAGCGTTTTGATTTTTCAACAGGCTGTATATTCTGCATTTTATCAACTCTGTAATGCTTAACCTTTTCTGTTTCATCATCATAGGCAACAAGATAGTAATTTTCATTATCCCACATAAGAGCGTAAGGACTTTCCTCGTATATTTTTGACTTGTGCTTAAAGGATTTTTTCACCCTTTCCTTTACGCCGACTGCTGAAAGGTCTATCTCCCATTCATAATATTTAAAGGTGATTTTTTTATCGTTATTTATAGCGTAATAAATTGCGTCTATGTTATAGTAAAGAGTTTCATTCATCGACTTTATTCTGTTCTTAACATAAACCTGTCTTTGAAGTTCCTTGCTCTGTTTCTCGCTTGTCAGAGCTTCAATTTTTTTGATAAGCTCGTTGCTCTTCTTTTCTGTCAAAAACTTTGAGGACTGAACAGCGTCAACAAGGAATTTCAACTCAGCCAAATCAAAACCAAAAGGATTTGAAAGCAAACGGTAGGAGCCGTACTTTCCTTTTGTGACGCCTATATCCATACCGTACTCCATAAGTGTTTTAACATCAGAATATATGCTTTTTCTTTCAGCCTCAATATCGTGACTTTCAAGCACATTCTGAATATCGTTCATATTTATACCGTTGTTTTCATCTGTCTTTTTTTCAAGCAAATCCTTTATTAAAAGGATTTTAAGCTTTTGATTTGCTTTTTTGGGCATACAAAATCACTCCGCAATAAATTTCTTATTCACCTATTATCTTTATTAAAACTCTTTTATCTCTTTTGCCGTCAAATTCAAAATAGAAAATCTGTTCCCAAGTTCCGAAATCAAGCTTACCGTCTGTTATTGCAACAACAACCTCTCTGCCCATAACAGTTCTTTTTAGGTGAGCGTCTGCGTTATCCTCAAAGCCATTGTGATTATATTGACTATACGGCTTTTCAGGTGCAAGCTTTTCAAGCCAGTTTTCATAATCCTGATGTAAACCGCTTTCATCATCATTTATGAATACACTTGCAGTTATATTCATAGCATTTACAAGGACCAAGCCCTCTTTAACTCCACTTTCTTCAACCGCCTGCCTTACCTTCGGCGTAATATTTTCAAGTCCTCGTCTTGTAGGCAGACAAAAATGCAATTCTTTTCTGTATGATTTCATATTATTTTTCCTCCTCTGATAAGCAATTATATAAACCAAGAAATTCCTTTTCAACGCTCTTAAAATCCTTAAAGCTGTCAGAAATTTCTATATGAATTTTCGGCACTTCTTCAAAAAGCTCGTGACCGTTCATCATTTTAAATTCGTGATAAAGCATAGCGTCATCAATACTCTTTACTGCTTTCTGTTCTTCTTCATCAGGCTCTTCTATATCAAGTGCAGAAAAAATAACACTTTGCATTTTTTCTTCAAATATGCTGAAAACAGGTATCTGTCTTTTGAGCGGTCTTGTCATATCGCCTATATAAGCCTCAGACGCATCGTGCAAAAGGCAAAGAAGCTGTATCCTTTTGCTATAACCTCGTTTTTCAGCTTCCACCGCACAACAGATACTATGCTGTGCAACAGAATAAAAGGCTCTGATATGCCCATTACCTCTGCAAATAAGTGATAGTGCGTGTGCTATATCTTCAATTTTTATGTTCTGCACCGCAGGCTCTGTCGGATTAAACCTTATGCCCGAAAATGTTGATATAAAGTTTTTGTTATCCATTCTACCACCTCAAAAATCAACTTTTTTATTGTACCATAAAAGTCTTTTTTTGACAAGAAAGCTGATAAATTTTATTTTTATCTTCATCTGTACTATTGTACTAAACATTTTTGAATTTTTGGTTTTTTTTGTATAAATTTACTATTTTTCTATTGATTTTCAAACGATTATATGGTATATTGAAATTGGAATAAAAGCTTGAAAGGAGGTCTTTTTATGAAACTAACTTTTTATGGTGCCGCAAAAGCAGTTACAGGCAGTTGCCATTGTCTTGAAGCTTGCGGTAAAAAGATTCTCGTTGACTGTGGTTTACAGCAGGGCAAAGACGAAATTGACAATACCGTCCTACCGTTCAGACCAGGCGATATTGATATGGTCTTTGTCACCCACGCCCATATTGACCATTCAGGCCGTTTACCTCTGCTTGCAAAAATGGGCTTTACGGGCAACATCTATTGCACAAGGCTGACAGGTCAGCTTATGTCAATTATGTTGCGTGACTCTGCTCACATTCAGGAAAGCGACGCTGCGTGGTTAAACCAGAAAGGTAAAAGAGCAGGCAAAGACCTTATTGAGCCTTTATATACACTTGAAGATGTTGACAATATGATGCAATATGTTCAAATGTACGAATACAACGATATAATTGAAATATTCCCAGGGCTTAAAGTACGCTTTACCGACGCTGGTCACTTACTCGGTTCATCATATATTGAAATGTGGATTACCGAGGACGGCAAGGAAACAAAGATAGTATTTTCAGGCGATATAGGTAACAAAAACCAGCCTATTATCTGCGACCCATCAAAAGTGGCTCACGCTGACTATGTTGTTATGGAAAGTACCTACGGCAACAGAAATCACGAAAACCTTACCTTTGATTATACAAACGACCTTGCAAAAATCATCGACTCAACTCTTGCCGAGGGCGGAAATGTTATCATTCCTTCCTTTGCAGTTGGCCGTACACAAGAGTTATTATTCTTCATAAGAGAAATGAAAGAGCAAGGACTCGTTCAGTCAAACCCTAATTTCCGAGTATGTCTTGATAGTCCTCTTGCAGAGGAAGCAACAAAGATTTTCTCGGGCGATTTGACAGGCTATATTGATGATGCGGCAAAGGCTCTTGTTAAAGACGGTGTCCGTATGTTCACCTTCCCTGGACTTGAACTTTCGCCTACTGCTGAAACCTCAAAGCTTTTAAACGAGGACCCTGAACCAAAGGTTATTATTTCAGCAAGCGGTATGTGTGACGCTGGCCGTATCAGGCACCACTTGAAGCATAATCTCTGGAAAGAGGAAAACACAATAGTATTTGTTGGCTATCAGGCTGCTGGCTCACTCGGACGAATAATTTTAGACGGTGCAAAAACCGTTAAGCTTTTCGGTGAAGAAATTGCAGTCAAAGCAAACATTGTACGCTTCCACGGTCTTTCATCTCACGCCGACCACGACGGACTTATTGAATGGATTTCCGCTTTTGAAGAAAAGCCAAAGCACGTCTTTGTAGTTCACGGTAGCGATGAAGCTGCACCTGCCTTTGTTGCAGATTTGCGTGACCTCGGCTTTGAAGCACACGCTCCCGATTACCTTGAAGAATACGACCTTGAAGGTAATGTAAGAATAAGAGAAGGCATTATGCCTGTAAGAAAGAAAAAGGTTGCAGGAAAAGACTCTCCTGCATTCTTACGCTTGCTTTCTATGGGAAATCAGTTGATTGAAGTTATCCACCATAACCGTGGCGGAACAAACAAGGATTTGGCTAAATTTGCTGACCAGATAAAAGCCCTTATAGACAAATGGGACAGATAATCACTAAACCTTATTTATTCATATTTTTCTCTGTTACAGCAAACCCCCGATATATATCGGGGGTTTGTCTTTTTTTGCTTTGTTCTTTAAATAAAATAAAATGCAGTATCCCAAGCGGGCAAATATTCATAGTGCCTTATAAAAACCTTATAATCGTTTCTTATCTTCTTTATTTGAAGTGGCAACGAAAAAATATCATCAACTCTGTGATAAGCCGAAACAAGCATTTTAGGCTTTAATCGTTTGATAGTTTTTTCAGCACCCGAAATTGCATTTTTTTCTTCGCCCTCAACATCAAACTTTATATATGAAGCCTTACCCTCGCCTATTATATCGTCAACGCACATAAACTGTATTGCCTTTCCCTTTTCAGCAACAGCAGAATTTCTGCCCCCCTGCATATTGAAAAAGCCCTCTTTGGTTTTATCGCTTATGCCGACATTGAAAAGCTCAATATTCTTTAAATTTTCGGTATTTTTTATCAACCTCTTAAAACTCTTTTTATCAGGCTCAACTGCATAGATTTTTCTGTATCCGTCAGTATTTTCTATAAACTCAGAAATAGTGTCACCATTGAAAGCACCCAAGTCAATATATGTTTCATTATCATTTAATCTGAGTATATTTTCATAAGCCTCTTTCGGCGTTGTCTGTATCTCAAAAAGGCAGTTTATATTTCCCGTAAGTTTAAAATCAATGATATTCTTATAAACCTGCCTTGATTTTTCATCTGCAAGCATAGAAAAAACCTCGTCAATTTCCTCTTTATGCTTTTCGTAATAGTTATAATTAAAAACGCCCTCGCCAAAGACGGGAACATCAACGCAATAAAGCTCCTGCTTTTGTGCAAGAGATTTTATATTATCTATAACCTCTTTCCTTTGACTGCCAAAGCAAACAAGAATAATCATCTCGCCGAGTTCTTGTTCTAAATCGGAGTATTTTTTTACTGTAAATCCTCTGAAAGACTGACCTCTTACAAAATCATCACTTGCAAAAACACCCTTTACCTCTACACCTATACGCTCCAACTCGTCAAGCACTCTATCTGCACCATTACCCATACCATAAAGCACAATAGGTTTATCCGTTTCATATTTTAAATAATTCCATAAATCAGTCTTCATTTAAAACACCCTTGAATATTTCCCAGCCCTTCGTAAGTTCGGGAAGCTTTTTGACTTCAATTTTTTCTTTTGTTCTCGGCTGATTAAAGCATAGGCTATAAGACCACAAAGCGATATCACAATTATCCTTTGCACCATATTTGCCGTCACCGAGCAAGCACATTTTCCTTGAAGAAAACTGCACCCTTATCTGATGTGTTCTGCCCGTATTAAGCTTTATATGGACAAGCGAAAGTTCTCCGTACTTACTGTTTTCGGTTGCAAGCACCTTATAATTAAGGCTTGCTTTTTTTACGCCCTTTCTCATTCGCTTAACAACAAAGGATTTATTCTTTGAAGAGTCCTTGAAAAGCAAATCTTCAAGCACGCCCTCTTTTTCCGACGGACAGTTATGCACTATTGCAAGATATTCTTTTTTGAACTTATGGTTTTGAATATCAGCAGAAAGTACAGAGGCAGATTTCTGATTTTTTGCAAACGCCATAACTCCGCCCACTGCTCTGTCAAGCCTATGCAACGGTGCAACATAATCATTTTCACCCTTGCTCTTTAAATATTCAGAAATAATATCACACATATTGTTTTCATCGCCCTGCTGACTTTTTTGAGAAAGCGTACCAACTGGCTTAACACACACTATTATATCATTATCTTCATACAAAACTTCAAGCATATAAAACTCCCGAACACATAAAAATCAAAAAAAGACCATTCGCAAAAGAATGGTCTTGGTGGGAACAACAGGGCTCGAACCTGTGACCCTCTGCTTGTAAGGCAGATGCTCTCCCAGCTGAGCTATGCTCCCAAAGCAATAGTTATTTTAACACAAGCTACTGCAT
>JAILBY010000216.1 GCA_024680655.1 Clostridiales bacterium
AATACTTATAGGCAACAATATAGTAAATATAGTTATGGCTTCTATTGCAACTATTCTTTTTACAAAGCTGATAGGCAATAACGGTGTAACTGTTTCAACGATTGTTATTACTGTTATAGTTCTTATTTTCGGTGAAATCACCCCGAAAAGTCTTGCAAAGGAATACAGCGAAAGCTTTGCTATGGCAACAATCGGCTTGCTCAAAGTGTTCCTTGTAATATTGACTCCGTTCAACTTTATTTTCTCACTCTGGAAAAAATTGCTTGAAAAGCTTTTTAAAGGCGATAAAAGCGATATTGTCACAGAGGAAGAGCTTATGACAATCGTTGATGAGGCACAGAGTGAGGGCTCAATAGAAGAGCAGGATGGTGAGCTTATACGCTCGGTTATGGAATTCAACGATACTGAGCTTTCAAGAATTCTCACACCAAGAGTTGATATAATAGCCGTTGAAGAAAATGACGAAATAGAAGAGCTTGAAAAGATTTTCAAGGAATATGAATTTTCAAGAATTCCCGTTTACAGAGAAACGATTGATACTATAATCGGCGTAGTTCACGAAAAGGATTTCTATTCAAAGCTTTCAAATAAATACATAAAAATTTCCGACCTTATGAATGATATTCCCGTTTTCACAGAGAGTATGAAGGTTTATAACGCTATGAGGTTGCTTCAAAAGGCAAAAGCACATATGGCGGTTGTGGTTGATGAATTCGGCGGTACTGTCGGCATTGTCACTATGGAAGATATACTTGAAGAGCTTGTAGGTGAAATCTGGGACGAACACGACGATATAACGCAGGAATTCAAAAAGGTTGGCAAAAACAGTTATATAATTTCCTGTAACGCTGTTTGCGAAGAAATGTATGAACTGTTTGGTCTTGATTATGATGAGGACGAGGGTGATTATGTTACAGTAAGCGGTTGGGTTTTGCACCATCTGAAAAAAATCCCTTGCGTTGGTGACAGCTTTGAGTATAAAAATCTTGAAGTAACAGTCACAAAAACTGATTCAAGAAGAGTTGTAGAAATCAAGGTCGATATAAAAGAAAACGAAGATAAAGAAAAAGATTTTTCTGAATAATTGTTGAAAATATTGTCGATTCGTTTTATAATAAAAGAACTGATTGCTTTTTGGATTTTAAGGAGATAAAAATAATGGCGGAAAAGAAAAAAAACAACTTAGGGAAAAAAATAAAGAAATTTTTTAAAACCCTTGCTAAGAAATGGAAAGAGTCAAAAACAAGCACAAAGGTTATAATAATAGTTTTGTCTGTTCTTGTTGTTTTAGCTATTACAGGTGCTTGTGTTGTCAACCATTATCTTGGACTTTTTGAAACGCATAATGTGGATTTATCTGATGATTATATTGATGAAGATCCTTTGAATTTTGATACTATTTACGATATAAATACAGCAACCACTCTTAACGAGCTTGTTAAGGGTTGGTATAGCAACAAGGGCGAAAAAATGTATAGCAAGAATGTTCTTAATGTTTTGCTCCTTGCTACCGACTCACGAGATAAAACAGTTCTTGAAAGTGGTAACTCTGATACTCTTATGCTTGTTTCTCTTAACAAAGAAACAAAGAAAATAACGCTTGTTTCATTTTTCAGAGATAGCTATACATTTTCAGATTATGATGGCTCAAATCATTATACCAAAATAACCGAAATGCACGGTTATGGCGGACCAACTGCAATAATTAAAACTCTTGAAAACGATTACAAAATTAAAATAGACGGTTATGCTACCATAAACTTTGCAGGCTTTGAAAAGGTTGTTGATGCTTTGGGCGGTGTTGATGTTCCTATCACACAGGCAGAAGCAAAATTCCTTGCAAGCGGAAGCACTTGGGGGCCAAACAATCCACCTGTTTATGTAACAGCAGGTGATAGCGTTCATCTTGACGGCTATGCTGCTTTATGGTTTGCAAGAATAAGACACCTCGATTCAGATGTTGAAAGAACACGCAGACAGCGTCTTGTTATTGACGCTATGATTACAAAACTCAATAGTGCTTCAATAACCGAAATAAATTCTGCTATAACAAAATTCTTGCCTTATGTAAGCACAAGCTTTTCAAAGGCGGATATATTAAAATACGCTTCTACTGCTATTACAAAGGGTTGGGCAGGCTTTGAAAGAGTTCAGCTCGATATGCCTTCGGAAGAATGCCGTACAAGTGGATTTATTAAAACAAAGTGGATGTGGATTGTTGACTATCCTCTTGCTGCTCAGCAGTTGCAGATGGCTTTGTATGGCAAGACAAATATTGTTTTGCAGACAAATCGTGTTACTGCATTGGATATGAAGAAAACAGATTCAAGTATTTCTACCACTCTTTCAAGCTCTAATTCTGGCTCTGGCTATTCAAATGAAACAACATTACCAAACTCACAAGAGGAGATTACAACAAAGCAGCAGGAAACAACCACAAAAGGTTCAGATTTTGACTTGAAAATTGAAACAACCAAGAAAAGCGAAGAAACAACAAAAGAGGTTACAACAGTGGCTGATGTAACAAAAGCAAACGATTAAAGCTATTTATCATCAAGGAGTCTTTTTTGCAAAGATTCCTTGATTTTTTTTGCAAAATTAAAGCGTTTTGCGTACAGTTGAAAAATCTGCTCTTATCCCCCTGAGGGGCTTGTATACAAAGAAATCATTTTATATAATCAATGCGTATATAAATAAAAAAGGAGAGAAATATATGGCTTGTTTTATAGTTCCTGCTGTTGAAGCTGTTGCAGTTACAGCAGCATATTTCACAGTAAAAAATCACGAAAAGAAAATTGCTTTGCCAAAAGTTTCTGAAAGCACTGATTTTTCTTCAAAGCAAGTAAAAATCACTTGGTCAAAAAGACTTGGCTGGTTGATGTCACTTCTTTGGGGCGGTGTGCTTCTTCTTGCATTTGAACATTTTTGGCACGGTGAAATAGCACCTTTCCCGCCGTTTTTGACGGCTATGGTGTCGCCTGAGGATACAGCCGAAATGCTGCACGAAATGGCAACGGTAGGCGTTTCAATGGCGGTGTTTGTAACTGCTGTATGGGGTGCGATGTGTGGTGTTGCACAGCTTATGGTTAAAAAAATCAGAAAAACTGTTTCTTCCGAGGCGTGAGGTGCGATATGACTTTATTGATTACTTTTATTGCTGCGATTATTGCAACTTTTCTCTGGTATTCAAATGAAAAAAGAGATACATATAAGCTTGGTACGCTTTCCTTGATTTTCTGGGGAGCTTCGCTTATGTGGTTTATGGACTTCGTTTTTGAATATGCTGAATTAAGAGCTGATTATTTCCAGCAGGAATTTGCTGATATACTCAACGATTCAATTTTAGGTCTTACAGTTGTAGCAATAGGTCTTGTTGCTTGGCTTATTATTCTTCTTATAAAAGACCCAAAGGGCGTATTGAAAGAGAAGTTTGCAAAAAAGCAATAATTTTTAAAGCAAAAAGGACGGCTGAAAATAGCCGTCTTTTTTTATCTGCATAAGCCATCTTTTTATTATTTTTTCTTTACAAAATTTTTTTGTTTTAGTAAAATGATTATATTATATAAAAGGTGGTTTTTGGGTTGAAAGATAGTGAAAACAAAGTCCATAAGCATATTTTAGAGGATGGAACAGTTGTGGAACACAGCCATAGCCATCAGAACACAAAGGCAGTTATAAATCGCCTTGCAAAAGCTATCGGCCATCTTGAAAAGGTTAAAAATATGGTTGAAAATGGTGAGGATTGCAGTGAGGTTCTTATTCAGCTTTCTGCTGTTCGTTCTGCAATAAACAATACGGGCAAGATTATTTTGCAGGACCATATTGAAAATTGCCTTGTTGATGCAGTTGAAAACGGAGATATTGAAGCAATAAAGGAACTTAATACCGCTATTGAAAGATTTATAAAATAGAGCAAAAAATAAAAATACAAATATTGACCGATAAATAAGCAATTATACTATATATGGTATAATCTGCAAGCACAAATAAAAGGGCATTAAAAAAAGATGATATATTTAAAAATTTTTTTAAAAAACTTCTTG
>JAILBY010000220.1 GCA_024680655.1 Clostridiales bacterium
CAAAAACACGATTTTGTTTAAATTTATAAAGTTTTATATATTGATAGCTTGAATTTTGTAAGATTAAGAAATCAATAGGGGCTATTGGAAGTAAATATTTAATTTTTCCAATTTAAGTTGGACAAAAAGATGAACATTATCTTTCATCGACGGGATATAATGTTTTCAAAAAAATAAACAACAAAAAACTGCATTGTCTGTTTTTAGGCAATACAGTTTTTTTGCTATATTCTGATTTTTAAAGAGTGCCAGTGAATTTTGCCCTCGCTGAAATAAAGGTGCCTTAAAAATACTGCACACGAAAGTTTATAGTAAGGCAGAACATAAAAGCTCGGTGCTATCAAAAGACAAGTGATAAACCAGCCCCAGAAGCTGAGTTTTAACATAGCTGTCTTTATTTCGTTGCCCGACATTATTCTTTTGCTTTCGTTTATTGCTTGCTTTGTGGTAAGGTCGGAATTGTCAAACAGAGCATAGTATGAAACGGCATATCTTTGCACCACAACAAAGCCGAAAAGTGTGCCGATTATTCCAAGAAGAACAGCAACGCTCAAAAGGGCATAGAAAACCACAAGGCTTAAAGAATTCAAAGAAAGATAATAGATAAATCCGCCTATTAAGAGTGCGGGCGAAAGAAAAGCAAGATACCAGCAAAGTGAAAAGATTTTCAGTTTAAGCCATAGCAAAGAATTTTTTAATAACGCACCAAAGCCAGTAAAGATAAGCGTAAAAGGGGCAAATTCAAAATTTGACCTTTGCCAGAACCAGAATTCTCTGCCGAAACGCATAGCCGCAAGAACAATTACAGACAAAATAAAAACTAAAACAGAAACGAAAAGTGCGGTAAAATTAAACGCTGTTTTGCCCATAAAGGAAGCGACAGGCTCGTAGAAAGAATTTCTTGTAAAAAGCTCGCTCAATATCAGTGCAGAATCAGAAAAAACAAAAAACACAAAAAGGTTTAAAATCAGAACAAGGTCAGCCTTTGCAACATTGTTTTGCATAGTCCTTTTTGCAGTTATTTTTGCATCAGCCTTTGTCATAAAAAACACCACCTTATACCATTTAGTATGGACAAAAGGTGGTTGTTTTATGTTTTATTTTGAATTTTTTAACAGACCTTCAACCTCTTTGAGCAAAGAATAAGCCTTTTGAAGATATTGCTTTGCCGTAGGGGCTTGTGTTGCAATATCGGTAGAGTTTGACTTGTCAGCTTTTTGCAGGCTTTCCTTTGCCTTTGAAAGATTATCATAAAAATCATCAAGCTTGCTTTTTGCAAGTGAGGTTTCAAAAAGAGGATAGCCATAGCAGTTAGTCTGAATTCTTTTAAGAGCCGCTGAATTTGAAATTATGGTCTGATAAGCCGAGTAATTTGACTGATATTCGCTTGTGCTTATGTTGCCCTCAGCATCCTTCAATGCGGAAAGAACTAAGCCTATATCAACGCTTATGCTATCATAAATCTGCCTTAAAGTTTTATCAGTTACGGTTATAACGCAGCTTGCAACTGTGCCGTCAGGCAAAGAAGCAGTAACTTGTGCAATACCGTTCTTAATGGCAGTTACAGTTCCAGAATTAACTGTTACTATGTTCGTATTTGAACTTTTCCAGGTTATCTTATTGTTATCGTTTGCACTGCTTGGAATAACGGTTGCAGTAAGAGTAACACGATGAAGCGGATACATAGAAAGTTCAGTTTGAGAAAGAGTTATATTTGTTGCGTCTATTTTATTTGAAGACGACTCGCTTTTTGCTTTGACATACTCGGAGTCGGTTGTTTTTGTTGAATTATTGCCACTGCTTTGTGTGTTTTCCTCGTCGCTGAGTGAAGTGCTCGATGTGGTTTCCTCGTTCTTTTTGCCGAAAGAGCAGGAGCACAAAATAAAGGAAAGAACACATAAAAGACAGATAAAAGTTATAAATCTTCTTTTCATATTATTCTCCTCTAAAATATATAAGAATATTTTAGCATAAAAAATAAAAATAACAAGAAAAAATTTAATTGCTTAACATATAAAGTATTTGCAGAGCGTGTGAGCCTGAGTCTGTCTTTGCGTCAAAAAGGGCGTTTTTCAAAGCTGTATTGTTGTTTGTAATTTTGTATTTTTCGCTGTATTTTTTATAGGAACGGCTTTCCTTTAATGCACTGTCTTTAAGGAGCTTTTCATATTCATCATTCATCTTCGGCATTTTTATTATTGCGTTGCTTTCCTTGCCTGTCATAGCCCGATATATTTTTTTGAAGGTGTTTGCGTGATATGCTGCATCTCTTGCAAATTCTTTCAGCATAGAAGCGTCTTCTTGCGTTGGTGCAATTTTGATAAGTTCATTATAGAACAGAGCATAGGATATTTCGTCAGCGATAAAATTTTCTAAAATCTTTTCCAAAAAATCACCCCTTTATTCATCTTATGAAAAGGATTTTTCTTGGTGAGAATAAAAAATCAGGTTTGTATATTGAAAAAGATAAAATATTATGTTAAATTTATTTTCATAAGAAAGCAAAGAGGGTGCAATATGCCAGGGTTGGGAACATTGATAAATTGTGCAGGCGTTATAGGCGGCGGATTTTTAGGCTTGCTTTTTGGCAAGGGACTTAAAAAACGCTTTCAGGATATAATGATTTGTGTTTGTGGGTTGAGCGTTATTTTTATAGGCGTTTCAGGTGCTTTACAAAAAATGCTTGTGATTGACACTTCAAGCGGAAGCATATCGGTAAAGGGAACGCTTATGATGATTTTTTCACTTTTACTCGGTGCGGTTGCAGGCGAGCTTATAGATATTGACAAAAGAGCCGAAACCTTTGGTGCGTGGCTCAAAAAGAAGAGCAAGAGCGAAAAGGATGCACTCTTTGTTGACGGCTTTGTTTCGGCTTCGCTTACAATTTGCATAGGTGCGATGTCTGTTTTAGGTCCTATAAATGATGTGCTTTATAAGGATTACACCATTCTTATAACAAAAACTATCCTTGATGCGATTATAGTTATGGCTCTTGCGTCGTCTATGGGAAAGGGACCTATATTCTCTGTTTTGCCCTTGATTTTGGTGCAGGGATTTTTTACAGCGGTTGCAAAGCTTATTGAGCCGATTTTAAACGAGGCGGCATTGACAAATTTATCGCTTGTCGGTTCAATTTTGATTTTTTTGATAGGAATAAATCTTGTTTTCGGCAAGAAAATAAAGGTGGCAAACTTCTTGCCTTCACTGATATTTGCGGTAATATGCGGATATTTGCCGTTTAAAATTTAAGTTATAAAAAGAACAGCAAGGGTGTTTCCGTTGCTGTTTTTTATTTTGAAAAATGAAAACTATCTTTCATTTCTTTCTGCATAAAGAATTTATTTCGTCTCCGACGGCTCGCATTCTCTTTTTAATTTGATAAGTATCATATAGCAAAGCCACTTCCAACGGCTTTGCTGATTAGTTTTATCTATCTTTTTGCTTTGAGCATTCTCTTTGTGTGCACAAAGAGAACGCTCGCAAGAGAAATGCAGTCAAGGGGAAGAAAATTTAGAGTTCTCTTCCACTTGACAATCCCTTTCTTCCCGACCAAAGTGTATCGCCACTTTGGAAACACTCTTGTTCTATCGGCTAATTTTCATTAAGAAAATGAAAGACTCGACGGCAGTCGAAAGGTTATTATTTTATCTTTTTTAATTTATAAAGATAAATTTTTTAGTTTAGTCTCCGACGGCTCGCATTCTCTTTCATCAGCGAAAGAGAACGCTCGGCAGGAGAAAAGAGAACGCCGAGGGTATATAATGCTCAAAAAAATAAAGCAAAGCGGAAAAATCTGCTTTGCTTTATTGCTGAAAATTTTTATTTTTTAATTTATATTCCTAACATCTGAGAGAACATACCCTTTTGCTTGCTCTTTTTCTTTTTTGGCTTGTATAAAGGTGGGTTTTCAAGCTTTTTCACAAGACTTTTGCCAGAAGAAGATGCAAGAATCTGATTTGTTGCAACAACAGGCTCTGCAAGAGTTTTATCCATATACTTCTTTGCAGTTTCAAGCAAATCAGCGTCATTGTTCATAGCACCTAAAATTGTAACAACTATAAGGCTTTGAGTTTCGTTTGTGCCATTGTCGTATATATCGTTGAGAATATTGAAGAGCTTTTTATTCTTCTGAGTATCTTTGCTTCTGATTGTGTTTATAACATTTGAAACAATATAGTTCTGGAAAAATTCTTCACAGAGGAATTCGCCGTACTTTTCAATATTCATTCTGTGATATTCCTTTGTTTCTGGATAGAGTGCGAAAAGTCTTGTTGCAAGAGTGTTAGGGTCATAGCTTGCAACACCGCTTTTGGCTGCTGATTTTGAAACAGGAGTAGGGATTTTTTTGTTTGTGTTTTTTGAAGCTGCTTTTTCAGAATAAGTTTCACGCAAGGTTTCGCTGAATTCATCAATTATATATTTTATATCGCTGTCTTCAACTGTTTCAAGATTTAACAAAGAAACAGAAGCAGATTTAAAATCAGAATCCTCTAAATCCTCAGTAACTTCGGTTGTTAAAAGAGAAAGTTTTTTATCTTCGTGCACTAATTTTACATTACCCTTGTTACCGCTGAAAGAAATTATAGTTTTGTTTCCCTCTTTTGTAACAGGCAATTCTGGACTTTCCACTCCCTCGGGATAAACTGCACTAAAACCCTCCGAAGAAAGATATTCGAGAAGTCCGTTAAAAATCAAAGATAAAGCCTCGTTAATTTGCATTTTAAAATTCTCCTTATGCATAAAAATCAAAAAATTTATGTTATTATAACATAAATTTACGCTCTTGTCACC
>JAILBY010000229.1 GCA_024680655.1 Clostridiales bacterium
TTCTGAATCTCAGGAAAGAATGGCTGTTGTTCTTGACAAGGCATATGTGGAAAGCTTTATCTCACTTGCAAACGAAGAAAACCTTGAAGCAACAGTTGTTGCAACAGTTACAAAAACTCCTCGTCTTGTTATGAGCTGGCGTGGCGATACAATAGTTGACCTCAGCCGTGATTTCCTCAATACTAACGGTGTTACTCAGCACGCACAAGCTCACATAAAAGCAGTTGATATAAAAGACAATTACAGAACAGCCGTTCCTTGTGCTGTTAAAGATAAGAAAAACATTGAGGCTCTCAAAGCTAACCTTTCAAGACTTGAAGTCTGCTCACAAAAGGGCTTGGTTGAGCGTTTCGATTCAAGCATAGGTGCTGCAACAGTTCTTATGCCTTATGCTGGTAAATATCAGCTTACAACAGAAGAAGCTATGTGTGCAAAGGTTCCTGTTCCAAACGGAAAAACTGATACTGCAACCGCTATGAGCTTTGGCTTTATACCAGGTATCAGCAGATTCAGTCCGTTCCATGGTGCAGTTTATGCAGTTACAGAATCTCTTGCAAAGCTTGCCGCTATCGGCACAGACCCTGCAAAAGCAAGACTCACAATGCAGGAATACTTTGAAAGACTCAACGATGTTCCAGAACGCTGGGGCAAGCCTGCAAGTGCTCTTCTCGGCGGTCTTACTGCTCAGTTAAGATATAAAGTTCCATCAATCGGCGGTAAGGACAGTATGTCAGGCTCTTTCAACGACCTTGATGTTCCACCTACTCTTGTTTGCTTCGCTGTTGGTATGACAAAGGCAAGCAAAACTCAGTCTGCTATCTTCAAGAAATCAGGCTCAAAGGTTGTTCTTATAAAATTACCTGTAAACGAAAAAGACGGTCTTCCTGTATGGGACAAGGCAAACGAATTGTTCAGCAGATTTTATAAGATGGTAAACGATGGCTCAATTCTTGCCGCAACAGTTGTTCGTGAGGGCGGTTCTGCTGCCGCTGTCTGCCGTATGGCTTTTGGTAACAAGCAGGGCTTCGCTTTTGCAGACGGACTTTCTGACGCTGATTTATATGCTCCTATTGTCGGCTCTTTTGTCTGCGAGGTTACAGATAACGCTGACTTAAACGGACTTGATGTTGTTACTCTCGGTAATGTTACAGATGACGGTATCTTCTCAATAAATGGCGAAAAGGTCAATGTTGATGAGCTTATAAACGCTTGGTGCGGTACTCTTGAAAAGGTATTCCCTACAAAGTCAAAGAAAGTACCTGATATGAGCGTTGATGTTCCTTTGTTCAGTGAAAGAAACACAAAGGCTCCGTCAATAAAGGTTGCAAAGCCAAAGGTAGTAATACCTGTATTCCCTGGTACAAACTGTGAGCTTGACACTGCAAGAGCTTTTGAAAACGCAGGCGGCGAAACAGAGATTATAATAATGAAAAACCTTACACCTCAGGGCATTGAGCAAACTGTTCAAAGACTTGAAAAAGCTATCAGAAACGCTCAGATAGTTATGATACCTGGTGGTTTCAGTGGTGGTGACGAGCCTGACGGTTCAGGTAAATTCATCGCAACAACCTTGCGTAACGCAAGAATTAAAGACGCTGTTACAGATTTGCTTGAAAACCGTGACGGTCTTATGCTCGGTATCTGCAACGGCTTCCAAGCTCTCATAAAGGTTGGTCTTGTTCCTTATGGCAAGATTTGTGACACAGACGAAAACGATCCTACACTTACCTTTAACAATATAGGTCGCCACGCTTCCTGTATGGTATATACAAGAGTATCAAGCGTTAAATCACCTTGGCTTGCTGAGAGTAATGTCGGCGATATTCATTGTGTTCCTGTTTCTCACGGTGAGGGCAGATTTGTGGCAAATAAAGAGGTACTCGAAAAGCTTATCGCAAACGGTCAGGTTGCAACTCAGTATGTTGACCTCGACTCAAAGCCAAGTTCAGATATACGCTTCAACCCTAACGGCTCTGTTTGTGCTATTGAGGGTATAACAAGTCCTGACGGCAGAGTTTTCGGTAAAATGGGACACTCTGAAAGAAACGGTATCAACCTTTACAAAAATGTTCCAGGCGAAAAAGACCAGAAGATTTTTGCAAGCGGTATAAAATATTTTAAATAATTTTATTTTGGATTTCTAATATAATGGGGGATTGTTTAAAATGAAGTATGTAGTTGTTTTGTATGATGGTATGGCAGACTATCCCGTACCTGCACTTGACGGCAAAACACCGATGATGGTTGCAAAAAAGCCAAACTTTGACTATCTTGCCGCTCACGGTGAAGTAGGTCTTGTAAGAACTGTTGCCGAAGGTCTTACTCCTGGCAGTGATGTTGCAAACCTCAGCGTTATGGGCTATGACCCAAAGAAATACTATACAGGCCGTTCACCTCTTGAAGCTGTTAGTATGGGTATCGACCTCAAAGAAACAGATGTTGCTTTGCGTTGCAACCTTGTAACTCTTTCAGATGCCGCTGTATATGAAGAAAAGACAATGGAAGATTATTGTGCTGACGATATTTCAACAGCAGAGGCTGCAAAGATTATTGCAACCGTTCAGGAAAAGTTAGGAAACGAGCTTTATCATTTTTACAGTGGCGTAAGCTACCGCCATT
Organism: Clostridiales bacterium; assembly: GCA_024680655.1. Lineage (GTDB taxonomy): Bacteria > Bacillota > Clostridia > Oscillospirales > Acutalibacteraceae > UMGS263. Next base: position 2,620 of record JAILBY010000229.1, read on the forward strand.
GTCTTGTATGGCATAACGGAAATGTTGATTTAGGACATATGACAGCCCCTCACGATATTTCTCATAAGGTTATCGGAGAATATCTCTGCACTCATCCTGACGCAAAGGGACTTATTGAGCTTATGAAAAAAAGCTATGATATTCTCAAAGACCACCCTGTAAATCAGGAAAGAATTGCAAGAGGCAAACGCCCTGCAAACGCTATCTGGCTTTGGGGACAGGGCAGTAAGCCTATGTTGCCATCATTTGAAAGTGAGCATAATTTAAAGGGTGCAGTTGTTTCAGCAGTTGACTTGCTTAAAGGTATCGGCAAATGTGCTCAAATGGACACTCCTGAGGTTGAGGGTGCAACGGGCTATATTGATACAAACTTCAAAGGAAAAGCTCAGGCAGGTATGGATGCACTTAAAAACGGTAAAGACTTCGTTTATCTTCATTTTGAAGCTCCTGATGAATGTGGTCACCGTAACGAGCCTGAAAACAAGGTGCGTTCTATTGAGCTTATCGACGAGCAGGTTTTACCTATCGTACTTGAAGAATTAAAGCAATATGATGATTATAAAATTATGATTTTACCTGACCACCCTACTCCTATTGTTACGGGCTCACACGCAAGCGACCCTGTTCCTTATATGATTTATCATAAGAATAACGAAAAGGACAGCGGTGTTTCTTCAATCAATGAAGAAAGTGCAAAAAATACAGGAAACTTTATAGAAAATGGTCCGAGCATTATGAACTATTTTCTTGAGAACGACTAATAAAAAAGAAGGCGAAAAAAATGAATATTGAAACAAAATGCGTTCAGGAAGGCTATAAGCCAAAAAGCGGTGAACCAAGAGTTCTTCCTATTTATCAAAGTACAACATACAAATATGATACAAACGAGGATATGGCTGCACTTTTTGATTTACAGCCAGGCTATATGTACACCCGTCTTGCAAACCCTACAAATGATGCAGTCGCAAGAAAGATTGCCGCACTTGAAGGCGGTGTTGCCGCTGTTCTCACTTCATCAGGACAGTCTGCAAACTTCTTTGCTATGTTTAACATCTGTCAGGCTGGTGACCATATCGTCAGCTCTGCGGCTATCTATGGCGGTACATTTAATCTTCTTAATGTTACAATGAGAAAGCTTGGTTTTGACATCACTTTCGTTGACCCTGATGCAACAGAAGAAGAATTGCAGGCAGCCTTTAAGCCAAACACAAAGCTTGTTTTTGCTGAAACTGTTGCAAACCCTGCTTTGACTATTCTTGATATTGAAAAATTCGCAAAGGTTGCTCACAAAAACGGTGTGCCTCTTATTGTTGATAACACTTTCCCTACACCTATAAATTGCCGTCCTTTTGAGTTTGGTGCTGATATAGTTACACATTCAACAACAAAGTATATGGAAGGTCACGCTTCAACAATAGGCGGTTGTATCGTTGACAGCGGTAACTTTGACTGGGAAAAGAGTGACAAATATCCTGGACTTACAGAGCCTGACGAGTCCTATCACGGTGCAGTTTACACCAAGGATTTCGGCAAGGCTGGTTATATTACAAAAATCGTTGCTCAGCTTTTGCGTGATTTGGGCTCAACACCTGCTCCGCAAAATGCGTTCTATCTTAACCTTGGTCTTGAAACCTTACATCTTCGTGTTGAAAGACATTGTCAGAACGCTCAGGCAGTTGCTCAATGGCTTGAAAAGAATGAAAATGTTTCTTGGGTAAACTATCCTGGACTTGAAAGCAATAAATATCACGCACTTGCAAAAAAATATATGCCTAACGGCACCTGCGGTGTTATCTCTTTCGGCGTTAAGGGTGGCAGAGAAACAGCAATTAAGTTTATGAACAGCCTTAAACTTGCCGCAATCGTAACCCATGTTGCAGACGCAAGAACCTGCGTGCTTCACCCTGCTTCTTCAACTCACAGACAGTTGAGCGATGCAGAGCTTGAAGAATGTGGCGTTGGAATAGACCTTATCCGTCTTTCAGTAGGTATTGAAAATGTAAACGATATTATTGAAGATTTGGAGCAGGCTTTGATTAACTCACAGAAATAAAAAATATAACCGTGCAGATTGATAAACAATTTTGTTTTTCAATCTGCATTTTTTTATTGACAAATAAACTTTCTTAATATATAATATTTTTAGTTAGCAAAGGCTAACTAAAAATAAGGCGTGTTACGCCTTATTTTTACCACCTCTGGTTAGCATTTGCTAACTCGTTTGAGCGTCGGTTATTGCTCTGCTAGTTTAAGCATTAGCACATTATAAAATACGGAAGGAGGGGTTTTATGTCCGAAGAAATAATGATAAGACATTGTTCGCCTACTCTTGCAGGTATGAAAACCGGCAATCTTTTCAATACTGCATACGAAAACGAAGAGGAGTTAAAGGCTTTTATAAGGCATTGGAACAGAGTGCTTGGTAAAAAAGGTGTCCGCATTCTGCCGTTGCGTTGCAAAGATAACTCTGCTTTAATATATGTTTATCGCCCGCTCCTCCTTTCCCGTTGTTTTGACGATAAAACTTTCTGTCGCCTTTTAGAAGAAAGAGGCTATTCAACTGAAAAAAGAGGCACTTGCATAGTTCACCTTATTCAAAGACTAAAAGAAAGCAAGGAATTCCCTCACGAAATAGGTCTTTTTCTCGGCTACCCTCCCGAAGATGTCTGCGGTTTTATCGAAAATCAAGCCTGTGGCTGTAAGTGTATAGGCTGTTGGAAGGTTTATGGCGATGAAAAATCAGCCCAAAAGCTCTTTGCAAGATATAAAAAATGCACTGAAATATATTCTCAACAATGGGCAAAGGGAAAATCAATCGAGCGACTTACTGTCGCCGTTTGAAATATATTTAACAAAGAAAGGCAAGAATAAAATGAGTAAAATAGCAGTTGTTTTTTGGAGTGGAACAGGCAACACCGAAGCTATGGCTAACGCTGTTGCCGATGGAATTAAGCAAACAGGTGCAGAGGTCACTATGTTTTCAGCGTCAGATTTTTCCGCCGACAAGGTAAATCAATTTGATGCTATTGCGTTCGGTTGTCCGTCTATGGGAACAGAAGAATTAGAGGACAGCGAATTTGAACCTATGTTCAAAGACTGTGAGCCTGAACTTTCTGGTAAAAAAATCGCCTTGTTCGGCTCTTATGGTTGGGGCGACGGTGAATGGATGCGTAACTGGGAAGAAACCTGTAAAAATGATGGTGCTGTTATGCCTTGTGATTTTGTTATCTGTAACGAAGCACCCGATGATGAAGCTCTTAACGCTTGTATAGCTCTTGGTAAAGCATTAGCTTAATCCTCTCAATAAAAAAACACGCAATCAAGATTTTTCTTGACTGCGTGTTTTTGTTTTTTATTTTTAATCCTGATATTCACTTGTTATGCCAAGATATTCTTCCAAGGTCAAGCCTGTATCATAGACCTTTTTAGCATTTTCAACACCTAAATATCTTATATGCCACGGCTCATACATATAGCCCGTTATGCTTTCCTTGCCCTTTGGATAGCGTAATATAAAGCCATATTTGTAGCAATTATTTGCAATCCATCTGCCCTCTGCCGTCTTACCGAAGTTCTGGTCAAGTGAATTAACATCATAAGCCAAACCTGTCTGATGCTCTGAATGGCCAGGTCTTGCAGAATGTCTGTCTGCACCAGCCTTACCCTCTCTGTTTACATAGCCGTTATAAATTCTCTGCTGACTTGAATAAGGTCTGTAATCAGAAATTGAGTATATACTGTATCCGTCTTTCTTTGCCGCCGCAACAAGCTTATTGAATGCTGCCGCTGCCTGAGGGTCAATGCCATTACCATAGCTTGACGGGATTGAATAGGTTTTGTTTACAACAAGAATACCATTTACATAAGTAACGCCATTTCTTGTTTCTATAACAGGTTCACCTGCTTTATGTGATACTGTTGTATGCTCTGCCGCTGTTGTCGTTACCTTTTTTGTGGTCGCCTGAGTTTCCTTTTGAGTTGTAGTAGTTGTGGTGGTAGTTTCAGGCTCTGTTGTTGTGTAAATCTGTGTTGTAGTAGTTGTGGTTGTTGTGGTGTGTTCCGTTTCAGAAACGCCCTCGTTTTTACTAACTCTGTAAAGAACAACCGAAAGTGCCGCAATAATCAATAAAGCAAAAGCACAAAATACTATTGTAATAATATCTTTTGTCTTTTTATTCCTCATATTTAAAAAATCCTCTTATTCGGGTAAAATTGTGTTTGTAGTTATATATTTTACTCCATTTGAAATCATTTTATCAAGTGACTCTATGGTATCAATAGTCCAAGCACCGAGCTCAACACCCTCCGCATTAGCCCTTGCTATTGCTTCCATATCGTTTTTCTTGCTGTTTCCGTTAAAATCTATGCCGACAGTACCTTTAAGAGTCTTAACAAGGTCTATATCATCCTGCTCAATATGGTGAACAAGATACCAGATTTTAAACTGATTGCTGTATTTTCTTATCTCTTGAAGCTGCTCAAACTTAAATGAAAGAATAGGGCAAGAGCCAAAGCCTTTTTGATTAAGCATAAGCACTAATTCGTCAAGATGGTCTGTACCAGGGTTCTTGATTTCAACGCAAGGTGTAAGATTATATTTCTTACATTCATCAAGCCAGTCTGAAAGCAAGGTTATTTTAAGATTAGGATAGTTTTCATAATTTGCACCGTTATCATAGTTGAACTGCAAAAGTTCATCGTATGTATAATTAGTAATCTTCCAGAAGCCGTCTGTCATTCTGAAAAGATATGGGTCGTGCATAATAACCCACTTGCCGTCTTTTGTGCGGTAAACATCACATTCTGCACCATAGAAGCCTGCTTTACCAGCTTCAATTACTGCTGGAAGTGTGTTTTCAGGAGCAACAGCAGAAAATCCTCTGTGTGCTATATACTTAACATCAGGATAATCTCCCGATTGAACAAGTGTTGACTGAGTTGACTGTATTGTCGGCTTTGCAACAACTCTTGGATTAAGATAAACCTTCCAAGCTATTGCAAAAAGAATAACTAAAAGAAGAAAGAAAGCTGCAATACAAGAAAGAACAATTTTTGTAACCTTTTTCATATTATCACTCCATTTTTAAATCTCTTTGACATACGCCGTTTTGCCCTCGGAAGAAAATCCGCACTTTTTATAAAGCTTGTGTACGCTTTCTTCCTTATGCCCTGTAATAAGCATAATTTTATAGCAATTACGGCTTTTTGCTATTTCCTCTGCCTTTTCAATCAGTTTTCCAGCGTAGCCGTTGCCTCTGTGTTCAGAATGTGTAACAACATATTCTATAACAGCAAAAGGTCTTTGACCGTGAGTTAATGAACTGATTATTGTAAGGCTCAAAGAAGAAACTATCTGACCGTTTTCATCGCCCAAAAGTATATATTGATTAGGACGGCTCAGCATGGAACGCCAAACGCTTTCAACTCTTTCATCTATTTGCGTAGGCTTATTGTCGTTAAGATGAGTATATAAATCAAGTAACGCTTGCAGGTCTTCCCAGCCAGCGTATCGAACAATAAAACTCATAAAAAATCTCTTACCTCCTTTTCCACGCCGAAATCAATAACAATAATAACATATTCGGCTTTAAAAGTCACCACTTTATTTGTATTATTTTGTTTTATGCGACAAAATATGATATAATTATTTTATAATTTGTTTTTTGGGAGGCTTATTATGAATATTATTGATATTTCAAGAGATATTCTTACTGCTCCTGTTTATGAGGGTGACCCTGAACCTAAAATAAAGCAGTTTTTGAGCATAGATAACGGCGATGAATGTAATCTTTCAGCGTTATATATATGCTTGCACAACGGCACTCACGCAGACGCAAAAAGCCACTTTTTAAACGATGGTTTAACCATTGACCAAATGCCTCTTGACGCATTTATAGGGCCTTGCGTTGTTATGGAATTCAGCGGTGAAGTTATAACGGGCGAAACTGTTGAAAAATATATACCTGATGATTGCGAGCGTTTGCTTATAAAAAGCAACTCAAAGGTTGCTTTGCACGAAAGTGCTGTCTATGAGCTTGCAGACAAGGGCGTTAAGCTTATC
>JAILBY010000230.1 GCA_024680655.1 Clostridiales bacterium
TATAAATATATTTGAATATAGGTACAATTATCCACAAAGACAGGTAGAATATTATGTTCCACAAGCGATATTTAATATAATCTTTAATCATTGATTATATACCCCAATCCTTTTTTTGTTTCTATAAAATCCTTTGCACCGTTTTCTTCAAGCTTTTTACGAAGTCGGTTTATATTAACTGTCAAGGTGTTATCATCAACAAACGCTTCTGAGTCCCAGAGCTTTTTCATTATATCTTCTCTTGTTACGATATTGTTTTTGTTTTCAATAAGTAAAGATAATATCTTGAATTCATTTTTTGTAAGAGAAATATTTTCTCCGTTTATAGAAATAGAAGCATCGTTTGTGTTGAGAATAACGCCCTTTACTTCAAGCATATTCTTTTCACTGTAATAGCTGTATGTACGCCTTAAAATAGCACTTATTTTTGCTATTACAACATCAAGGGAAAAGGGCTTTGTTATATAATCATCTGCACCCATATTGATAGCCATAACCATATCCATATTTTCATTGTGTGAAGAAATGAAAATAATAGGTGTGTTTGAAAGCTTCCTTATTTCACCGCAGAAGTAATAGCCGTTATAATAAGGCAGTGAAACATCAAGCAAAACAAGGTGAGGCTTAACCTCGTTGAATTTTTCAATAACTGCATTGAAGTCCTCAACGCAATAAGCATAATAGCCCCACTTAATCAGATTTTCTTTAAGCAGAGCTGAAATAGTCATATCGTCTTCAACAATAAAAATCTTATACATATCAGTATGTTCTCTCACAAACTTCAATTATTTTTTCTTTTAATGCCATAAAATCTTCCAGAGCGGCAGGCTTTTGGTTAGGGTTACGCAAAAGAGCGGCAGGGTGAAATGTTCCCATCATAAGAGTTGAATTCTTCTCAAAAAATTCACCGTGTTGCTTTGTAACCTTAAAATCGGGAGAAATTATGCGTTGAGCAGATATTCTGCCAAGACAAACTATGATTTTAGGTCGCATTATTCTCACTTGCTCACGCAGCCAGAAAATACATTCGTCCTGTTCTTCGGGTTTAGGGTCACGATTTTTAGGCGGACGGCATTTAACCATATTTGCTATATAGATATTTTTCTTTCTGTCGAGGTCAATGGCTTGAAGATATTTGTCAAGAAGCTTTCCGCCTCTGCCGACAAATGGCTCGCCCTGCAAATCTTCATTTTCACCAGGTCCTTCACCGATAAATAAAACCTCTGCATCCTTCTTGCCAACGCCGAAAACAAGGTTAGTCCTTGTTTTTCCAAGCTCGCATTTCATACACCCCATACAATCGTTTTCAAGAGTTTCCCCGTCTGAATACATAACTTCCTCCGATAACTTTTTCTATAAGTATAACATAAATTAAAAAAAATAAAAACGCTTATATTGAAAATGCTTTTTATATGGTGTAAAATAATCAAGTAAAAATAAATAGGAGGTTTTTTATAATGAAAAAGGAAGTTTTAGTTGAAACATCAGCTCGCCATGTCCATGTAACAACAGAAGTTCTTGAAACTTTGTTCGGTAAGGGCTATGAGCTTACAAAGAAAAAGGATTTATCACAGCCAGGTCAGTTCTCTTGCGAAGAAAGAGTGCAGGTTGTAGGACCAAAATCAAGCTTTCCTGCTGTTTCTATTTTAGGCCCTGTTCGTCCTGAAACTCAGGTTGAACTTTCAGCAACTGATGCAAGAAGCATCGGCGTTCAGGCTCCTGTTCGTGAAAGTGGCGATATAAAGGGTAGCGGTAAGTGCAAACTTGTTGGCCCTAAGGGTGAGGTTGAACTTGAAGAAGGCGTTATTGTTGCAAAGCGTCACATTCACGCAACAACAGCAGACGCTGAAAAATTAGGTCTTAAAGATAAGCAGATAGTTCAGGTTAAAATCAATTCTGACGGAAGAAGCCTTATTTTTGACGATGTTATCGTAAGAGTAAGTGACAAATATGCTCTTGCTATGCACATTGATACTGATGAATCAAATGCTGCACTTGTAACACCAGGCACAATGGGTGAAATTCTTGGTTAAAATATAAATAAAAAGCAATAAAAAATAACGACCATCTGATTAGTTGGTCGTTATTTCTTTTTTATATTTTTCAATCGTAGCTTCGTTACGGTTGTTTTTTTCTTCTTTTATTTCAATTTCTTTTTCTATCTTCAATGGGGAAGATGAAAAACAATATATTTTATCTGAAAGCAATACGGCTTCTTCTATATCGTGAGTTATCAGCAAGACCGTTTTGCCGTTTGTGTATTGATTTATTACTTCGATTATCTGCTTTTTTGTTGTAAAGTCAAGTCCCTTTACAACTTCGTCAAAAGCATATATATCGGCGTTTTTAGCGAGTGCTCTTGCAAGTGCAACACGCCTTTTCATACCTCCGCTTATTTCATCAGGCATCATATTTTTTATATCTCCGAGAGCCAATTCACCGAGAAGTAAATCTACATCAGCCTTTGGATTTGCATAGAGGATATTCTTTTCAACATTGAACCAAGGAAGAAGTCTGTCTTCCTGAAAAACCATACTGATTTTTTTGAAATCAACTCCCTCAATACTTCCGCTCTCTGCCTTTAAAAGCCCTGAAATGATATTGAGCAGAGTTGTTTTTCCGCAACCTGATGGTCCGAAAAAGCAAGCCGTTTTTTTATCTTCAAGAGTAAGAGTAAGGTTTTCGATTATAGCCTTTTTTTCAAATTTTTTAGATATATTATTCAGCTTAATGCTCATCTTTAACCTCCGTTCTCTTCCTCTTTTCAATAGCCTTTTTAAGAAGAAAAGCTATTACTTTTTCAAGAATAAGTGAAAGAATTATTATAACAAAGGTCCAGCTAAATAAATCAACTGTTTCAAGATAAACCTTTGAGTTATTCAGTTGAAGTCCGATTGATGAACGAGGGGTTGCGATAACCTCGGCGGCAATTCCTGCTTTCCACGCAAGACCTAATGCGGTAGTACAGCCTGCAAGAAAATAGGGAAAGGCACTTGGAATATAAACCGAGTAAAGCTGTTTTACTTTACTGACATTAAAAATCGTTGACATATCAAGCATTTCCTTGCTTGTGTTGTTTAAGCCCTCACTCACATTACCCCATATTATAGGAAATACCATAATGGAAGAAATAAAAACGGGGACGGTATTTTTTGTGAGCCATACAAGAGCAAGAATTATAAAAGAAGCAACGGGTGTTGCACGAGTCATAACTATAAGAGGCTTAAAAAGCTGTTTTGTGAAAGGCACAAAGTGAGTTAAAAAAGCAAGGAGAGTGCCGAAGATTACAGCAGAGATATAGCCAGCCATAATTCTTAAAAGAGTTTTAGCCGTTGTTTCCCAGAATTCTGATGTGACAACAAGCTCAGAAAGTCTTGAAAAAACCTGAGCAGGAGATACTATAAGTATCTCCTGCTTTACTGCTAAATATATAACTTCCCAGACCGCAAGCCAAAAGCAAACGGTCACAAGCTTGGTTATTATTTTTTTAACCTTATCTTGTATAGAAGAAGCTGTCATCAGGTAATTTTCCTCCGACTGATTTATTGTTTGCATCGAACAATACCTTCAAGTTAGCGTTTGTGATTTTCTTCATTTCTTCGCCTTCAATGAAAACGATGTTGCAGTTAGGTATTGCTTTCTTTGCAATAGGAAGCTTTGGAATGATTCCGCTGTCAACAATAAGCTGTGCTGCTGCGTCAACATTGTTTACAACATATTCTGCTGATGCTTTGTATTCGTCAAGGAATTTATTAACAGCTTCCTTGTTAGCGTCAACAAATTCTTTTCTTGCGATAATGCAACCCATAGCGAGCTTAACATCACCAGCAACCTTTTCAAATTCCTCTGTTAAATTAAGAGCAATTCTGACATCCTGGTTTGCACTTAAAACAGCAGAAACATTAGGCTCTGGTAAAACAGCGATTTTAACTGTGTTTGAGGTTACGGCTGTTGCAAGCTCGGAATGTTCTGATTTCCATTCTATCTTAACATCCTTTGTTGGGTCAATACCATTCTTTTCGAGGATATAGTTGAGAACATATTCAGGTGTAGCACCCTGACCTGAGCAATAAATTGTTTTGCCTTTGAGGTCTTTTACGCTGTTTATTGTGTTTCCGTTTTCAAGAACATATAAAACGCCGAGAGTGTTTACTGCAAGCATCTGAATCTGTCCCTGTGTTTTGTTGTAGAGAACACTTGCCATATTGAGCGGGCAAGCGATTATATCAGATGATTTGTTTGTAACTGCCGCTGCAATATCGTCTGTGTTTGCTGATATTGTGAAGTTGTAATCATTTGCGGTTGTACCAGCATTATCATCAGAGATAAGCTTTGCCATACCCATACCTGTTGGGCCTTTAAGTGTAAGAATGTTTACAGTTGCTTTTTGAGCAGGCTCTGTTGTTGTTTCACCATTGTTTGCAGGTGTTTTTGTTGAGCAGGCTGAGAACATAACTGCTATTGACAAAAGCAAGGTTACAACCAATGTGCAGGAAATAATTTTTTTCATTGTCATTTTCTCCTTTTGTTTTTATATCTTTTCTGACAAGAGTAACTTGTCTTTTATAACTATGTTTTTGTTGTCCCTTGAAATTATTTTTTCTTCTTCAAGCTCGCTGAACGCACGGTAAAGAGAGGCTCTGCCTATATCGATGCGTTTGCTGAAAGAAGAAATACTGCAAGGAAGCGTTACCTTTGAAGTATCATCACAATTTTCATAAAGCCACGAAGCCAGACGGCTTGTTGCTGTATTGCCTGTGAAAGAGTCAATTTTTTTGTTAAGAAAATAAATTCTCTGCGAAAGATATTCAATATAATTTTTTGCAACTTCGGTGTTTTTTTCGAGTACATAATCAACAAATTCTTTTTCAAAGAAAACAACCTGAGTTATGCAATCGGCAACGATTGAGGTCACAAATTCATTTTCAGGGTTATAGAGTGTAACTGCACCGAAAAGTGTACCAGCGTTTGAAACGCCCATTATAACCTTGTGAGTGCCGTTGCCCTTGTAAACAGTTGCTTTGCCTTTTGTGATAAGAGCAAGAGCCTTTTTGTCACTTCCGACTGATATTATTGTTTCACCTTTTGCAAAATCTTTGCATATATAAGGTGATTTTTTTATTGCATCATTGAGAAGCTTTGTTTCTACATTTTTGAAAATAGGAGTGTTTTTTAAGAGTTTTATCAAATTATTATCGGTCAAAAAAATCATTCCTAACTGTATCATTTGGTACAGTTTAACACCATAAACTTATATTGTCAATAGGTCAAAAAACCATATATTTAATTGTAAAGTTGAAGATTTTTACATAATGTGATAAAATAACTTAAATTTGTTTTTTATTTAACAAATTTAGTTGTGATTATAATTTTAGCTTTTTTACAATAATACAAGCTGAGAGGTGCAAAAAATGAATTGTTCAAACTGCGGTTTTCCGCTTAATGAAAACGATAAGGTATGCGGTAATTGCGGAAAAGAGGTTGCAACAAGTGAAAAGACTGTTGCTGAAAAAAAGCCTGAAAGAAAATTGAATATAAAAAAGAGAAGCAAGCCACAGCAGGAAAAGAAAAACACAAAGAAGGTTAAAATACTTATTTGTGCCGTTGCGGTAATTGTTGCTGTTTTAGCAATAGTTATAGGTGTTGTTGCAAAAAATAAAAAGGCAGACAGCACCGCTCCCGTTATATATATCAAAGAAAACAGCGTTATGGTGCAGACTATGAAGGGCGAAAATCCTTTTGTTTTGAGTGATACCTTTATTCAGGGCGGAGCTTATCAGTCCTCAACAGCTCATATGATTACAAGCGATGATGGAAAAAATGCTTTCTATCCTTATAAATTTGACGAGGATTATGTTGTTACAGACGAAAAGGGTAAATTTGCTCTTTATCCCGAAAGCTTTGACAAAGATGAAAACGGAGTTGCAAACTATAAACTCTATTACAGAGATATTGAAAATCAGAATTCAACCTTAAACGGCTCGGATACTGCAAAGGGCGTTTTGATAAGCAGTTCTGTATATGGTCAGGCAAAGACAGATAAGAATTTCAAAAAGGTTGCCTATATAAAAGGCTATGATGCAACAGAGGGCGGAAAGCTCAAAGTAAGCAATCTTAAAAATGAAATTGATATAGATTCGGGTGTTGATATACTTGACTTCTATATTTCGGGCAACGGTAAGTATGTCCTTTACACAAAGAGAAACGGTGACAATAAAAATCTTTATAAATGCAAGATAAAGAAAAAGAACTGTCAGCCTGAGCTTTTGCAGGAAAATATTTTAAACTTCTATATTCTTGAAGAAAACAATTTCTCTGTTTATGCATATCTTGGTGCTGATAACAGCCTTAATTATGTAAACAAAAAGGGCGAGGTTACAACTGTTTCAAATGATGTTTCAGAGGCTTTTGTTCTTGACGATAGCACTTTGAAGGTTAAGAATTTATATTATTATCTTAAAAATGAAGCCACATATCTCTGGCAGGAAATCTTGTTTGATGATATGCTTGAAGAAGATAGTGAAAACACAAATCCAACAACAGAGCAAAAGGCTGAAATTGAAAAGAGAAATGCTTTCCGTAAGGCAATTGAAAATAAGAGTATGAGCAAAACCACAAAGGCTCTTTATTGCTTCAACGAGGAGTCAAAGAATAAGATTTGTGATAACATTGAAGAGGTTATGCTCCTTACAGATAATTATGTTGTCTATAAAGGAAATGATGGACTTGACCTTTCAAATATCAAAATGTCAGATATGGCAAAATACAATTATGATGTTAATACTGCAAGTTCAAAGCTTATGGAATATGCAGATACAAAGGTGAAATACAAAACATTTACAGGCAATCCGCTTGATATAACAGAGGATTATGCAATTTGTAAATTTGTAACTGTAAGTGATGATAAGAGATTTTTCTATCTTGCAGAAAATTGCGATAAGGATTTGAAGGTTGGCGATTTGTATCGCTTTGATACAAAAGAGAAAACAAACATTTCAAATTCAAAGATAGATGCAAGCGTTGTCCTTGAAGATGTAACGCTCACAAAATCGGGAGTTATTTATTACCGCAAAAATTCAAGTTCAACGGGCAGTGCAGATATGTATGTATGCACAAGCAGTAAGCCGTCGCTTTTAGTTGAGAGCGTTTATAAGATTTTACCGGCAGGCTATGAGAGTGCAACTGCAATAACAGATTTCAATGCTGAAAAAGGCACTCTTTATCTTTGTGAAAGAACAAAGAAACGCAAGGTTGACTCTGATGTCCTTGTTAGAGATATTGTTTACCGTAACGGTTCAAATCTGTTCTATATAAAGAGCATTTCAACAACTGACAACGGAAGTCTTTATTGGTCTAAAAATAAAGACAGCTCAGCACTTGTGAGCGAATATGTAAAGAATATTGCCGAATAAAAAAATAAAAAATCCGTCTGAAAATATTTCAGGCGGATTTTTTGTGCATTGAGTTTGATTTTAAAGGACTATCTGTTCAAGCGTAAGCTCTCTTGAACAGTTTATTATTGTTTTGTAGCGTGTGTTATTTTCGTCCTTTACTGCCGCAAATTCATAAAGAGCCGAAGCAAAATCGTTGAGCGGTATATCTTTGGGCAGGAATTTCAAATAATCATCTTCAAGATTAAGCGTTGCACATTGTAAATGCTTTGGCTGAGGAATGTTTTTTATTGTGTGCCCTGTTATTACTGTAACTGTATTTGGAAGATTATAGGAATAAACACCGAAAGGAGCTATAACAAAACATTTTTCGCCCTTTAAAACGGGTGTATCGCTTATAAGTATGGCAGCACCATATTCATCTAAAATTTTATCTGATATTTCAAAGAAAGCAGATGGCTTGTCAGTTACAACGCAGAGCGTTTTACAAAATGGCACAAGGCGTATTATTTCATTTTTCAGTTCGGCGTTTTTATCTATAACGGCAATTTCATCAAAGCTTGTTTCAGAAACAGAGAAAAGCTTTAACGCTGTATTGAAAACTGCCTTTGGAATTATTTTTTTTAATGCTGGCTTTTTAATGCAACTGTTTGCTTCAAGCGTTAAAAAATCGGGCAAGAGAATTTTATCGTAATAGTTTCCAAGGCTAAGCTCTAAATCCTTCCAATTTATTCTGCCCTTTTTTGCAGATACAGTTATATTAAAAAAGAAAGAGCCGTTTTTCAGCCTTATCATCTCTTGCTGCGGTGCTTTTGAAGAAAAAATTTCTTTTATATATTCCTTGAAGGTTTCGGGAGATTTTTTTATTGAAAGAGTGGCAAACAAGAATATCACCTCAATTCACTATATGCACTTTCAACTTTTTTTATTATATTTCAGGTTTACTTTTAAAAAGAAAATCTTTATAATATTATCAGTATTGAAAGGCGGGTGAAAAAGATGTCAGCACCGTTGGCGGATAGATTAAGACCAGATAGAATTGAAAATGTTGTAGGGCAGTCACATCTGCTTGCTCCTGGTAAGGCTTTGAGAAATATAATTGAATCAGGTCAACTTCCGAATATGGTTTTTTATGGCCCATCTGGAATAGGTAAAACTACCGTTGCAAATATGATTGCAAAGCAGACGGAAAGAAAATTACATAAGCTCAATGGTACAAACGCTTCAACTGCCGATATTAAACAGATTGTTGCAGAGCTTGACACCTTTGCCGCACCTAACGGGATATTGCTCTATCTTGATGAAATTCAGTATTTCAATAAAAGACAGCAACAGTCCTTACTTGAATATATTGAAAACGGTAAAATCACGCTTATTGCCTCAACAACTGAAAATCCATATTTTTATGTTTATAGTGCTATTTTGAGCCGTTCAACTGTTTTTGAATTCAAGCCTGTAACGCCCGAAGAAATAAAACCTGCAATAAAAAGAGGCTTTGATTTTATTGCAGAGGAACGAAATGAAAAATATGATTTGCACGAGGACGCTCTTGAACATATTGCAACTGCTTGTGGCGGAGATGTCCGAAAAGCACTCAATTCCGTTGAGCTTTGTGCTTTGGCTGGCAGAAAAGAGGGCAGTGTAAAGGTGATTGACCTTACACTCGCAAAAGAACTTACTCAACGAAGTGCTATGCGTTATGACAGAAACGGTGACCAGCATTATGATTTGCTTTCGGCTTTTCAGAAATCTATGCGTGGCTCTGACGCTGATGCCGCTATACATTATCTTGCAAGAATTCTTGAAGCTGGTGATTTGCCGAGTGCCTGCCGCAGACTTATGGTTTGTGCTTGTGAAGATGTGGGACTTGCTTATCCTATGATAATGCCGATAGTAAAATCAGCGGTTGATATTGCTTTGCAGGTTGGTTTGCCAGAGGCAAGAATACCGCTTGCAGATGCAGTTATAATGGTCTGCAATTCGCCTAAATCAAATTCTGCCTATAATGCAATAAATAAAGCAACTGCCGATTTGCAAAACGGAAAATTCGGTCCTATTCCAAGGCAACTGCAAAACAAACATTATGACGGAGAAGATGCCGAGGTTAAAGGGCAGTTCTATAATTATCCTCACGATTATGAAAACCATTGGTGCAAACAACAGTATATGCCCGATATTTTAAAGGATACCGTTTACTATGAATACGGAAACAATAAAAACGAACAAGCAGCAAAGGAATATTGGAATAAAATAAAGAAAAACAGCAAATAAAAAGAATAGTAAACAAAAAGAACAGCAATAAAAAAGAACTCCTCTAAGGGAGTTCTTTTTTAGTTAAATTATTGATTACTGAGCAATAGCTTCATCTTCAACCTGCTCAATAGGTGTCTGAATGAAATCTAAATCATTTTCAACATTTGTGAATGTAAAAGTTTCATTTTCTTTTGCAAGTTTCTTCTTTTCAAGAAGCTTTGTTACTGCAAAATAAATGCCTGCTGCTGCGGCAGCAATAGAAGCGATAATTGCAACAACCTTTAATACCTTTTTAAATGTTTCCATGCTAAAAACCTCCTCGTAGTTAAATAACTAACAAAATAATTATACAACTAAAAAAAATCAAAGTCAATATAAGATTAAGAGTTAAGAGAGTTATAGTAATCCATTGACTGTTCTTTTAATTGTCTTCCGATTCTCAAAAGTTTTTTAAGTTCTTCCTTATTATTTTCTTTAAGTGCCTTATTGTATTCTTCAAGGTGCTTTATGATTGTTTCAATTTCTTCTTCCAAGGGTTTTTTATTAAGCAAGAATAAATCAGACCACATTTCTTCATTGAGCCTTGCAACTCTTGTAAGGTCAAGAAAGCTTCCTGCACTGAAACCGCTTTCGTTTTTGAGTGACGGGCTTTTAACATAAGCATTTGAAACAATATGGGCAAGCTGAGATGTAAAGGCAATCACCTTGTCGTGCTCTTGCGGTGAACTTAAAACAACCTTGAAAAAGCCTGCTGCAAGGGCAAAATCTTCAAGCTGTTCCAATTTTTTCATAGGTGTTTTTTTTGTTGGGGTGATTATAAAGCTTGCCTTTTCAAAAAGGTTGTCAACTGAATAATCAAAGCCTGAAAATTCACGGCCAGCCATAGGGTGAGCACCGATAAAGGTGACGGATTTTTCAGCTAATATATCAGTTACGCTTTCAACTATATATTCCTTTATACCGCAAGTGTCAGTAACAATACTGCCTTTTTTGAATTTGTCAGGATTATTTTTTATAAAATCAACTGTCTGTTCGGGATAGAGAGCAACTATTGTTATATCGGCTTTTTCTAAATCGTCAAGCTCCATTTCAATATCTATCGCCTCTTGCTCCAATGCTTTCTTTACACTTTTTGGATTTATGTCAAAGCCCATAACTGTATAAGAGGTGTTTTTCTTTATACTTTTACATAGTGAGCCACCTATAAGACCTAAGCCTATAACTGCGATTTTCATAATTAAGTCACCTGAATTCTTTTCGTAGTTTATATATTATAACAAGTTTTTTTGCCTATGTTAAGTATTTTAAGTAAAAAAAGTGAAAAATGGCGGCAGGGCTATTTTTTTATTGTTATTGAATTTTTTTAAGAGTATAATTACAGTAATTTAATTTTGTTTTTTGGGGAGATTTGAGATGAGA
>JAILBY010000001.1 GCA_024680655.1 Clostridiales bacterium
TAGAGCTTGTTAAAGAGCAGGAGCTTAACGAGGAAAAACCTTTCAAAAATCCAAGAAACGCTGCGGCAGGCTCTTTAAGGCAGAAAAATCCAAAGATTACTGCAAAAAGAGGCCTTGATATTTTTGTCTTTAATATTCAGCAGATAAAAGGCAAAGAACTTAATTCGCATAAGCAATCGCTTGATTTTCTTAAAGAACTCGGCTTTAAGACCATTCCTTTTTATAACAGATATGAAAATATTGACGATGTTATTGCTGAAATTCAGCGAATAGGCGATATAAGAGGAACTTTGCCCTTTGATATTGACGGTGCAGTTATAAAGGTTGATAAGTTTTCTCAAAGAGATATACTCGGCAGTACGGCAAAATTTCCAAAATGGGCTATTGCATATAAATATCCGCCAGAAGAAAAGGAAACGGTAGTGCAGGATATTGAGATTACTGTCGGAAGAACGGGCGTGCTTACTCCGACGGCGGTTTTCAGCCCTGTCCTTGTTGCAGGCTCAACTGTTTCAAGAGCAACCTTGCATAATCAGGATAATATAACTCAAAAAGATGTTCGCATAGGCGATAAAATTATAATCAGAAAAGCAGGGGATATTATTCCCGAGGTTGTTTCAGTTATTGAACACGCTGAAAATTCAGAGCCTTATTTTATCCCAGAGCGTTGTCCGTCGTGTGGCTCACTTGTTCACAGAGAAGAGGGCGAGGCGGCTATCAGATGTATAAATCCCGAATGTCCTGCACAGCTTCTCAGAATACTTATACATTTTTGTTCAAGAGATGCTATGGATATTGAAGGCTTGGGACCTGCTGTTCTTGAAAAGCTTGTTTCGGCTGGCTTTATAAAAACACCTGCTGATATATACAGGCTTAAAAAACAAGATATTGCTTCGTTTGAGGGCTTGGGCGAAAAATCAGCAGAAAATCTTATCAATGCTATTGAAAAATCAAAGTCAAACGATTTGGCAAGACTTCTTTTTGCTCTTGGTATAAGGCATATAGGCGAAAAAGCAGGCAAGCTTCTTGCAAATCATTTTAAATCAATGGATAAAATATTGACCGCTGATTTTGAGCAGTTCAAGGAAATTGACGGCTTTGGCGATATTATGGTTGAAAGCGTAATTGATTTCTTTTCACTCGAACAGACAAAGTCTCTTATTAAAGAGCTTGAAGCACTTGGACTTAATATGAACAGCGAAGATAATTCTATTGACAATCGCTTTGAGGGTAAAACCTTTGTATTGACGGGTACTTTGCCGACTATGGGCAGAAAAGAGGCAAGTGCTTTAATCGAGCAATATGGTGGCAAAACTTCATCATCTGTTTCAAAAAAGACGGACTATGTTCTTGCAGGTGAAGAGGCAGGCAGCAAGCTTCAAAAAGCAACCGATTTAGGCGTTGAGATAATATCCGAGGAACAATTCCTCCAAATGATAAAATAGCCTTATTTTCAATGAAAAATCAATTATAAGGAAGATGTTATGAAGAAAGTTATTTCACTATTGCTTATACCGATATTTATTATAGTTGCGTTTTCTGGTTGTTTTTCTGATAATGAGCCAACACGCCTTTCTAATTTAAACGCTAATCAAACAACGCAAAAAATATATGAATATCTTTTCTATTTATCTGGTGAACACGCTTTGTCTGCACAGCAGGAGTCAACTTGGATGGATTCAAGTGAGTATGAAATGGATTATATATTTGACAAAACGGGAAAATATCCTGCTATGCGTGGTCTTGACTATATGAATGATGATTTTCAAGGTGTAAATGAGCGTGCTTTAAAATGGTGGAATAACGGCGGACTTGTTACTATTTGCTGGCATACGGGAATGGATTTCAGCGGTGCGTGGGAAGAGGCAAAAGATGATAATATAACTGATTGGGAAGCAGTGCTGAAAGACGGTACTGATGAAAATAAAAAGTTTATCGAGGGTATGGACAAAGCTGCCAGGGCTTTGGCTGAACTTCGTGATAAAGGCGTTACTGTTATATGGCGACCATTCCACGAATTTGACGGTGGATGGTTCTGGTGGGGCAAAGGCGGAGCTGAGAATTTTATCAAGCTATGGCGAATGATGTATGAACGCTATACAAACTATTGGGAACTTGATAATCTTATCTGGGTTTTAGGCTACTCTCACAACGGCAAGGACTATGATAAGTGGTATCCTGGCGATGATTACTGCGACATAATCGGTGCAGACAGCTACGACGGTGGTGCTCAGCGAAAGCTTTATAACAAAGTAAAGTCTGTCAATAAAAATAAAAAGCCGATGTGTTTTCACGAATGCGGTGCAAATCCGACTTCTGAGGAATTAAAGAAAACACCTTGGATATGGTTTATGACCTGGCACACAGAATATCTTATTGATAATAATGATGATAATGCTCTCAAAGAGCTTTATAACAGCGATTACATAATCACACTTGATGAACTTGATATAAATAGTATTAAAGCTTCATAAAATCTAACAGCCGATGAAATTCAAAATCTTTCATCGGCTGATTTTTTATATTATAATTCTTTTTTATCAATTACTTTTTATCAAAGCTTGGATTAAAGGCATAGAAATTCTTTTCGTTAAGTCTATCGGTAGCAAGTCTTAATCCTTCACCGAAACGCTGATAATGGACAACTTCTCTTTCTCTGAGAAATTTTATCGCATCTGCAACATCAGGGTCGTCAACAAGGCGAAGAATATTATCATAGGTTGTTCTTGCTTTCTGTTCAGCGGCAAGATTTTCGTGCAAATCGGTTATACAATCGCCTTTTGATTGAAGATAAGCGGCTGTAAAAGGTACACCAGCGGAAGAGGCTGGATATATACCTGTTGTATGGTCAACAAAATAAGCGTCAAAGCCGTTTTTCTTTATCTGTTCAGGCGTGAGGTTGCGTGTAAGCTGATATACTATTGCACCTATCATTTCAAGATGCCCTAATTCTTCTGTGCCTATATCCGTCAACATGCCTTTAAGTTCAGGATAAGGCATTGAAAAGCGTTGACTTAAATAGCGTAATGAAGCACCTAATTCGCCGTCGGGACCGCCGTATTGAGAAATAATAATTTTTGCAAACTGCGGATTAGGATTTTTTATTTTAACAGGATACTGTAATCTTTTCTCGTAATTCCACATCAGTCATCATCCTCCAAATCCCAAGGCCAAGGGTTCTTTAACCAAGCCGAAGAAGTGGAAGAACAGTCGTTTGTCAAAGGACCATATTCATTTTCATATTCTTTAACAAGAACATTAAGCTCTTCCTTGCATTTTTTTGAACGCTTTACAGCCTCTGGCTCGTTTATATGAGTATCAAGATAAATATGCAATTCCCATATTGCAAATTGCTTTGCGGCAATTTTTCTTAATAATGCTTCTCTTTCTGTCATTTCTTCATCACCTTGCTACCCATTAAAAAAGGCTTATCAAGGCAAGGAAAGAGAGTGCCATTGTTTAAAGCCGTTGTTTCTGAATAGGTTTCGTCAATAGAAGCCTGAAATGGTACATAAGCCATTGTAACTACTGGGTTTTCCGGCAAAGGAGAAAGAGGCTTGTAGTTAAAGCTTTTCTCTTTTGCCTCGCTTTTTTGCACAACTGAGGCAGTCTGCAAAGAAGCGTTGATATTTACATACGGATTGAATATATCCATCATATCGTTCAAAGCCGATACACTCCTTTTGTAGAATGTGGGTAATTGTCCCTATAACAATTTATGCAGTATAAATGGCTTTGTGAAAAAAATAAAAAGGACAGAAGAAAACTTCTGTCCTTAATCTGTGTCTTATTTTATAAAAATAAATTAAACGGCACGAGTAACCTTGCCTGAACGAAGGCAACGAGTACAAGCGTAAACTCTCTTTGGAGAACCGTTTACAACTGCCTTTACACGCTTAATGTTTGGCTTCCAAGTTCTGTTTGAACGCCTGTGTGAATGTGAAACCTGAATGCCGAAAGACACATCTTTTCCGCAGAATTCGCATTTTGCCATGTGTCTGCACCTCCTTCTAAAATAACAATCAAAATCAAATCAACAGAAGTATTCTAACAGTTTTTTTCTATAAATGCAAGTGTTTTTTTAAATTTTTTTCTTAATATAAAAAATAAAAGTCTTTTCAAACTATATAAAAAAATGTTATTATAACTATTAGGATATAAAAGGGAGTGGATTTTATGTTTATTTCTGAAAAATTAAAGAACAATGATGTTACAGTATCTTTTGAGATTTTTCCGCCTAAAAAGGAAATTTCTATGGATAGTGTTTTTGGCATTACAAAAGAACTCACTCAATTAAAGCCTGAATTTATCAGTGTTACTTATGGTGCAGGCGGAGGTACTTCAAAGAATACTGTAAAGATTGCCTCACATATACAAAATGAACTTAACACTACTGCTTTGGCTCATCTTACTTGTGTTTCATCGACTGAAAAGGAAATTGATGATATTATAACGCAATTAAAGGAAAATAAGATTGAAAATGTGCTTGCTTTAAGAGGCGATATTCCAAAGGATAGCGATTTCCCAAGGGATAATCATTTTAACTACGCCTATCAGCTTATAAATAAATTAAAGGCTTGTGGCGATTTTTGCATAGGTGCTGCTTGCTATCCCGAAGGTCATATAGAATGTCAAAACAAAGAAATTGATATAAAATTTTTAAAGCAGAAGGTTGACTGCGGAGTTGATTTTTTGACAACACAGATGTTCTTTGACAACAATGTGCTTTACAGCTTCCTTTACAGAGCCTTGGCAAACGGCATTGATGTTCCCGTTGTTGCAGGTATTATGCCTGTTACAAATGCAAAGCAGATTGCTCGTTCCTGCCAGCTTTCAGGTACTACCTTACCGCCGAAGTTCAAGACTATTGTAGGAAAATTCGGAAATAATCCCGAAGCTATGAAGCAGGCTGGTATTGCTTATGCTATTGACCAGATTGTTGACCTTATTGCAAACGGCGTTAAGGGCATTCATATTTACACTATGAACAGACCTGAAATTGCAAGAGAGATTATGAGAAATATATCTGACCTTATCTGATGAAAGGATTTATGGAAAATGGTTTTTAATTTAGGCGAAAAAATGATGTTTTTTGACGGCGGTATGGGCTCTGTGCTTCAAAAAATGGGGCTTAAAACGGGTGAGTTGCCCGAACTGCTTTGTATAAACGAGCCTGAAAAAATATCATCAATTCACGCTCAGTATATAAAATCGGGTGCAAATTTTATAACAACAAACACCTTTGGTGCAAATAGCTTTAAGGTGAGTAAAACTGATTATTCAGTTGATGATGTTATAAAAGCTGCTGTTAATTGCGTTAAATCGGCAATAAAGGAATGTAATAAGCCTGAAACCTATGTTGCACTTGATATAGGTCCTACGGGTAAATTACTCAAGCCTTTGGGCGATACAGATTTTGATGATGCATACAATGCTTTCAAAGAAATGGCTGTTGCTGGTGAAAAATGGGGTGCGGACTGTGTAATTGCCGAAACCTTTACAGACACTCTCGAATTAAAAGCGGCTGTTTTAGCTGTAAAGGAAAATACTTCACTGCCATTGTTCACAACCTGTTCTTTCGATGAAAATGCAAAGCTTCTTACGGGTGGCTCACCTGAGGCAGTTGTGGCTTTGCTTGAAGGCTTGGGCGTTGATGCGTTGGGTATTAACTGTTCGCTTGGACCAAAGCAGTTAAGACCTATTTTTGACAGAATGGTTGCTGTTTCATCTTTACCTATTGTTATAAATCCAAATGCAGGCTTGCCTGAAATAATAGACGGCAATACAGTTTACAATGTTGATGCAGAAGAATTTTCAGAGGATGTTCTCTATTTTGCTGAAAACGGTGCAAGCGTTATAGGCGGTTGCTGTGGCACAACACCTGAACATATAGCAAAGACTTATGAAAAGTGCAGTAAAATTGTGCCTAAACCTATAACTGATAAAAACTTATGCGTAGTTTCTTCTTACGCAAAGGTTCAGGAGCTTGGCAAAATGCCTGTTATCATAGGCGAAAGAATAAACCCTACGGGTAAAAAGCTTTTCAAAGAGGCTTTGAGAAATAACAATATTGACTATATTCTTTCAGAGGGAATTGCTCAGCAGAAAAGCGGAGCACATATTCTTGATGTTAATGTGGGATTGCCTGAAATTGATGAAAAGGCTGTTATGCTTGAAGCTATTGAGAAAATACAAGGAATAATAGACTTGCCTTTGCAGATTGATACATCTTCTGCTGAGGTTATGGAAGCAGCTTTGAGAAAATATAATGGTAAAGCGATGATAAACTC
The DNA here is from genome assembly GCA_024680655.1 of Clostridiales bacterium. Taxonomy (GTDB): domain Bacteria; phylum Bacillota; class Clostridia; order Oscillospirales; family Acutalibacteraceae; genus UMGS263. Next base: position 6,291 of record JAILBY010000001.1, read on the forward strand.
TGTAAACGGCAAACAATGCGAGATGGAAAAGATTTTCCCTCTTGTAAAGAAATACGGTGGCGTTGTTGTTGCTTTGACCATTGATGAAAACGGTATTCCTGAAACGGCAGAGGGCAGATATGAAATTGCCCGTAAAATCGTTGAAACGGCTGAAAAATACGGAATAAGCAAAAAGGATATAGTTGTTGACGCTCTTACTATGACGGTAAGTTCTTCGCAGGACGCCGCAAGAATTACATTAGATGCTCTTTCTATGATTAAACAAAGGCTTGGCGTTAAAACTGTTCTTGGTGTTTCAAATGTTTCCTTTGGCTTGCCTAACAGAGAGGTTATAAATTCAACCTTTTTTGCTCTTGCCCTATATGCTGGACTTGATGCAGGTATTATAAACCCTAATTCAGAGGCTATGATGAACGCTTATGTTTCTTATCTTGCACTTAAAGAGTATGACGAAAACTGTCAGATGTATGTTGAGCGTTTTAGTCAGATGGATAAAGCTGAAACAAAAAAAGCAGATAAGGAATTTACTTTATACGATGTAATAGTAAGTGGTTGGGCTGACAAGGCTTATGACTTTACAGTCAAAAAGCTTGAAACATCAGCACCTACGGATATTATAGATAACATTATTGTTGCGGCACTTAATGAAGTTGGCAACGGCTTTGAAAAGAAAAAAATCTTTTTGCCACAGCTTATGACGAGTGCGAAAGCGGCTGCAAATGCTTTTGATGCGATTAAAGACTATCTCAAAAACAGCGGTGAAAAGCAGGAAATAAGAGGCAGAATTGCTATTGCAACAGTTAAGGGCGATATTCACGATATAGGCAAAAATATTGTCAAGGTAATGCTTGAAAACTATGGCTTTAAGGTTGATGACCTCGGCAAAGATGTTGATTGTCAGTATATTGCGGATTTTGTAAAGGAAAACAAGATAAAACTGCTTGGACTCAGTGCATTGATGACTACCACTGTTCCTTATATGGAAGAAACGATCAAGATAATTCATAATATGGGGCTTGATTGCAAGATAATGGTAGGCGGTGCAGTGCTTACACCAGAGTATGCTCAGATGATTAACGCTGATTTCTATGGCAAAGACGCTATGGCAAGTGTTAATTATGCAAACCAGGTTTTTGATGATAAAAAATAATTTTTAATAAACCTTGCTTTGCAGGGTTTATTTTTTTTGACTTCTGCCGATATATAAAATATAAGACAAAGACTTTACATTTTGAGGGGGTAAAGTTATGAATATAGAAAACCTTTCAAAGCTCGGTTCATTTAATGCGGTTGAACTTTATAATACAGTAAATTCTTTGGCGGACAAGGAAGATAAATTGCAAGGTAACACAAGCGATAAAATAGAAATATCGCAGGATTACAAGGCTTTTAAAAATGGCGAAGATGTTGAGGAAAATATCAAGAAAAAAGACCGTAATCAAGAAAAATTTGAAAAGTTTGTTTCCGACCACAAAATGTTAATGGAAGAATTAGAAAAGTCAAAGGACTCTTCAAAAAAGGGTGCAGAGGAAACGGAAAAGCTTGTTAAATGCCTTACGATAGCAAGAAATATTTTGTCTGGAAAAATCGTTTCACAGAGAGATAAGCAATATCTTTTGAAATATAACTCTGAAATGTATTTTAAGGCAGAAATGATGAAAAAACAGACTGTAAATCCTAAAAAAGCCGAAAGAGTTACAGATGATGACGATAAAGAAAAAATGGAAAGTGAAAGCCTTGAAGAGATGAAGAGTGCTTCGGGTGCTAATGAAATTGAAAGCAAGGTTGACTCTGCCATTTTAAATCTTGGACAATAGAAAAATACTTACCTCTGAATATAGCAGTAAAAGCAGAAAAAGAACTCCGTTGATGACGGAGCTCTTTTTCTTTATGTTTTTTATAATGTTTTTTAATCAGGAAAGAATAGAATTCTTTATTTCGTTTAAGACTTCCTCGTTCTGAGCCTTTCCGATAAGAACAGACATATCAACCTCGGAGGTGGTAATCATATAAACATTTGCGTTTGTTTTTTCAAGTGCATCAAATACCTTTGAAGCTATACCAGGTGTACCTTTCATATTTTCATTGAAAATTGAAATCTTGCAGTTTCCGCTAATAACCTTTATTTTCAAATCCTTATGCTTTTCACGAAGCTTTGATGATATTGAAAGAACCTTTACAAAATCATTATCGCTTACTGTAAAAGAAAGGCTTGGATTACTGCCGTTGGGGAGAGTTTGAGAAATCATATCAACATCAATGTTTTCATCAGAAATCATACGGAAAATTTCAGCAACGGAAGCGTTGTTAATAGGGGAATCTAAAAGAGATATTAAAGTAATATCTTCGTCTAATGTGACCTTGGTAGCACTTTTCATATAGCATCTCCTTGGTTTAGTTTTGTGTTTTTGCGATTAAGTCAGACATACTGTAAAGACCTGCTTTTTCGTCAGCAAGGAATATGGCAGCATTTACAGAGCCTACGGCAAAAACCTCTTTTGAAGCGGCTGAATGTGAAAGCTTGATAACCTCGTCGTGACCTGCAAAAATAATTTCGTGTTCGCCGACTATTGTACCGCCTCTTACAGCGTGAATACCGATTTCATTCTTTTCACGCTTGCTTCTCTTTGAATGGCGGTCGTATTCATATCTTGGCTTGTTTTTCAATTCCTCTGAAATTGCATCTGCAAGCATAAGAGCAGTACCGCTTGGAGCGTCTATCTTCTGATTATGGTGCATTTCAACAATTTCAATATCAAAATTATCGCCTAATATTTTCGTTGCAGTTTTAGCCAGCTGAGAAAGAAGATTTATGCCCAAAGACATATTGAAACTGAAAAATATCGCAACTTCTTCACTTGCTTTATGAATTTTATCAATCTGCTCCTTTGAAAAGCCCGTTGTTGAAATAACAGTAGGAACAGAGTTCTTTGTTGCATAATCAAGAAGATTATCAAGAACAGATGGGTGAGAAAAGTCAATTATAACATCTGGCTTTTCTTTAACCTCGGAAAAAGAGGAATAAACGGGATAGCCGTTATCTGATGAAGTGTTAATATCGACACCAGCACAGATTTTGCAGTTCTCTCTTTCTGCAACAATGCCTGTAATAACCTTTCCCATATGTCCGTTACAACCGCTTAAAAGAATATTTGTCATAAATTAAACTTCCTTAATTTTTATAGATTACTTAACAAGACCGTGTCTTTTGAGAGTTGCTCTGAGTGTTTCTCTTGCAGAGTCTGAAAGAGAGGTGAGAGGAAGACGGCATTTGCCGACATTACAACCCATCATACACATAGCCTCTTTAACAGGGATAGGATTTACATCAATGAATAAATCGTTGCAGAGGTCAGCATATTCAACCTGCAACTGAGCACTCTTTTTTATATCGCCCTCGTATGCAGACATAGCCATATCGTGAGCTACCTCGGGTACAACATTTGAAAGAACAGATATAACGCCTTTTCCGCCGAGTGCCATAATAGCTGTAATCTGGTCATCGTTACCTGAATAAATATCAAGATTATCTCCGCACAAAGCTCTTGTTTTGAGAACAGATGAAAGGTCGCCGTTTGCTTCCTTTGTTGCAACAATATTAGGATGCTTTGAGAGTTCAAGATATGTTTCAGGCTTGATGTTAAGACCTGTACGGCTTGGAACATTATAAAGAATAATAGGAATATTAACTCTGTCTGCAATATAAGTGAAATGCTCAATAAGACCTTTTTGTGAGGTTTTGTTGTAGTAAGGTGTAACAAGCAAGAGAGCATCTGCACCAGCCTGTTCAGCCTCCTGTGCAAGATGAACTGCATATTCAGTATCGTTACTGCCAGCACTTGCTATAACGGGAATTCTGCCGTTTACCTTATCTATTGCAAACTTGATTGTTTTGATATGCTCTTCGTCATTGAGTGTAGGGCTTTCACCTGTTGTTGCACATATAACGATTGCGTCTGTTTTGTGTGCTATCTGATATTCTATGTTTTCGCCTAAAAGTTCATAGTTTACAGTGTTATCATCGTTGAACGGTGTAACAATGGCAACACCTGCACCAGTGAAAACAGTCTTTTTCATAATGATTATCTCCTTATAAAATATTAGTCGATATAGCCCTCAGCACAAAGAAGCTCTGCAAGTAAAACAGCACCGCCGGCAGCACCTCTGAGAGTGTTGTGTGAAAGGCAAACGAATTTATAATCATACTGTGTATCTTCTCTTAAACGGCCGATTGAAATAGCCATACCGCCTTCAAGAGTACGCTGAAGCTTTGTCTGTGGAAGATTATCCTCTGTGAAGTAGTTAAGGAACTGCTTTGGTGCGTGAGGAAGCTCTAATTCCTGTGCACGGCCTGAAAATTCCTTCCAGCATTTAAGAATTTCGTCCTTTGATGGCTTTTTGCCGTCTTTGAATGTTACGAAAACAGCACCCATATGACCGTTTGAAACAGGAACACGGATACACTGTGCTGTGAAAGCAGGCTCTTTTGCGTTTACAATCTGGTCGCCTTCAACCTTACCCCAGATTTTAAGAGGCTCCTGCTCTGATTTCTCTTCTTCGCCGCCGATGAATGGAATGCAGTTGTCAACCATTTCTGGCCAAGTTTCAAATGTTTTACCTGCACCTGAAATTGCCTGATAAGTACATACAAGCACCTTGTCAATTTCATAACCTGCTTTGTCAAGAGGGTAGAGAGCAGGAACATAGCTTTGAAGTGAGCAGTTTGATTTAACTGCGATAAAACCACGCTTTGTGCCTAAACGCTTACGCTGAGCATCAATTACTTTGATATGGTCAGAGTTAAGCTCTGGAACAACCATAGGAACATCAGGAGTAAATCTGTGAGCACTATTGTTTGAAACAACAGGGCATTCAGCCTTTGCATATCTTTCTTCAAGTGCTTTGATTTCGTCCTTTTTCATATCAACTGCACAGAAAACAAAGTCAACTGCTTTTGCAATTTCTTCAACATCTGCTGTTGCGTCTTTAACGATAATATCAGCCATATTTGCAGGGATAGGAGTATCCATAACCCATTTTTTAGCAACAACTTCGCCATACTTTTTACCTGCTGAGCGAGGGCTTGCAGCTAAAACTGTAACATTGAACCAAGGATGATTTTCAAGTAAGGTTGCAAATCTTTGACCTACCATACCTGTTGCACCGATAATACCTACATTAAATTTTTTCATAATATATTCCTCCCGTATTTTTTTGGATAAAAAGTTTTTTGACATTAAAAAAACCGGTTGTCAACCGGTCAACATTGCAATATAATAGAAGCGTTGAGTTTTTTTGAAAACTCGTTTTTGATAGCTCTCCATCAAAGCAATGATGACAGTTGAAAGGCTTTTAACCAGACAACCAGAAAAGAAAACGCCAAAAAGTTCTTTTCTTCGGCGACATTTCCTTTCACTTAACGGTTATCAGCTTTTGGCAGCCTGACGATAAGTTAATAATAAATGACGCACCTCTATCCAAGTAAATATTAAATTACTGATATAATACCATTACTTATACGGTAAGTCAAATATTATTTAAAATAAAAATAAACAAACTTAGGAGCTTTTATATGAAAAAAACTGATTTCTTTTACGATTTACCGCAGGAGCTTATTGCACAAACACCTATTGAACCCCGTGATAATTCAAGATTATTACTTCTTGACAGAAAGAGCGGAGAGGTTGAACATAAGATTTTCCACGATATAATTGATTATCTCAATGAGGGCGATTGCCTTATTGTAAACGATACAAGAGTTTTACCTGCAAGACTTTACGGAGTAAAGGAAGAAACGGGTGCAAATGTTGAGTTTTTGCTTCTCAATCAAAAGGAAAATGATGTGTGGGAAGTAATTACAGGACCTGGCAGAAGAGCAAAGCCAGGAAGTAAATTTGTTTTTGGCGACGGAATTTTAAAGGCAGAAATTATTGATGTGCTTGACGGCGGAAACAGACTTGCAAAATTCAGCTATGACGGTAATTTCTTTAATGTTCTTGATGAAATAGGTCAAATGCCTTTACCTCCTTATATTACAGAAAAATTGCAGGATAAAGAACGCTATCAGACTGTTTATTCAAAAGAACTCGGCTCTGCGGCGGCACCTACGGCAGGACTTCATTTTACAAAGGAATTGCTTGAAAAAATAAAGCAAAAGGGTATAAAAATAGGCTATGTTACACTTCATGTTGGACTTGGCACATTCAGACCTGTTAAGGCAGATGATATTGAAGACCACAAAATGCACTCGGAGCATTATTATCTTCCGAAAGAAACTGCTGATATGATAAACCAAACAAAGCAAAATGGCGGAAGAGTTATTGCAGTTGGTACAACCTCTTGCAGAACGCTTGAATCAGTTGCAACCTTTAAAGGAAAAATTGAACAGGCAGAGGGCTGGACTGATATTTTCATCTATCCTGGCTATCAATTTAAGTGTATTGATGCTCTTATTACAAACTTCCATTTGCCTGAAAGTACACTTATAATGCTTGTAAGTGCTTTCTGCGGTTATGAAAACACTATGAACGCTTATAAAATTGCAGTTGAAGAAAAATATAGATTTTTCTCTTTTGGCGATGCTATGTTTATAAGATAAACAGAAAGGTATTTGATTATGTTTAAGGTTATAAAAAAAGAGGGTAATGCAAGGCGAGGTGAGTTTTCAACACCTCACGGAGTTGTGCAGACTCCTGCTTTTCAGAATGTTGCAACCTGCGGTGCAATAAAGGGTGCAGTATCATCTTATGATTTAAAAGAAATAAAGTGTCAGGTTCAGCTTTGCAATACTTATCATCTTCATATAAGACCAGGTGATAAGCTTATAAAAGAGCTTGGCGGACTTCATAGATTTACGGGCTGGGATGGACCTATACTTACTGATAGTGGCGGATTTCAGGTGTTTTCGCTTGCAGGCTTGCGAAAGATAAAAGAAGAGGGCGTTTATTTTTCTTCACATATTGACGGCAAAAAAATATTTATGGGGCCAGAGGAAAGTATGCAGATACAGTCAAATTTAGGCTCTACTATTGCTATGGCATTTGATGAATGCGTTGAAAATCCTGCAAAATATGAATACTCAAAGGCTTCGTGTGAGCGTACAACACGCTGGCTTTACAGGTGTAAGGAAGAAATGGAGCGTCTTAAAGCGTTGCACGATACTATAAATAAAGAGCAAATGCTTTTCGGCATAAATCAAGGCTGTACCTTTGAAGATTTAAGAATAAAGCATATGCAGGAAATTGCAGAGCTTGACCTTGACGGATATGCTATCGGCGGACTTGCAGTAGGCGAGCCAAAAGAGGATATGTATAGAATTATATCTGCTGTTGAGCCTTATATGCCAAAGGAAAAAATACGCTATCTTATGGGCGTTGGTACGCCTGGAAATATATTAGAGGCGGTAAGCAGAGGCGTTGATTTATTTGACTGCGTAATGCCAAGTCGTAACGCAAGGCACGGACATCTTTTCACTTGGAACGGTATAATCAACATAAATAATGCAAAATATGAAAAAGACGAAAATCCTATTGATGTTGAGTGTAATTGCCCGACTTGTCAAAGGCATTCGAGAGCATACATAAGGCATTTATTCAAAAGCAAGGAAATGCTGGCTATGCGTCTTTGCGTTATGCACAATCTCTATTTCTATAATAATCTTATGGAAAGAATAAGAACTTCTCTTGATGAAGGTAATTTTTGCGAATTTAAAGAAAAATATGTCGATTTACTTGATACAAGAATATAAAAATTGTACAGAAAAAATT
>JAILBY010000023.1 GCA_024680655.1 Clostridiales bacterium
TCAGCAGAATTAGGTACTTGTATTGTGCTGAAAAATCAGGAATATGACGATTAAGGCGATAGGTAAATATGAAAAGATATTTTTATATGACAATACATTTTAGTCCTAAATATGACAATCAGTTTATTGCTTTTAAAGACGACTTGTATTTACATAAAAAGACCAATCAGTTATACAAAAAAAGATCTTTATATGATTGGGGCTGGGGTTGTGAAGATGGCTATGAAATATATCCGCCTTTGTCTTTTGAAGAATTGATAAATATTGTAATTTCTTATAAAAAGACTTTTTTTAATTATTACAATAATTACAGCGATTTTGTAGGTGCGATTTCAGTTATAATGCAGGACTATGTTGAAGAATTTATTGATTTTTTAACTGAAAAAGTTGATACTGATTATTTCTCAAACCAAAGTATTAGAGAAAATTTTAAACCTTTTTCATTCAGTTCAGAAAAAGTAATGGAAAAACCTTTTTGTGTACCTGGCGGAATAGGTACAAAGTCCTATGAAGAAATTTTAAATCAATATCCTAAATGGCGAGAAATTGCTCCAAAAATTATCAGCCAAGTGTATGGAGATGATTAACCTTTATTTTAGTTGTTTAAAACATTTGTTTTAAGCCATTCTGCGAATGGCAAAGGCACAACTTGCGTTGTGGTGGATATGATTATATATAAACCGCAACGCAGGTTGGGGCTATGGTGCAACGGAAATTGAAGTATTGAAAATGCACTATTAAAAAAATGAAGTGAAAAATTTTAGCGTTAAAAAAGCACTGTTCAAAGGTGTGTAGCAAAAATTCTATTACTCAAAATTTAAGTATTAAAAATATACTACCTAAAATTGTAATAAAAAATTTAGTGCAAGAATTTACTACTACAAGGTGCAAAGCAAAAGTTTTATTACTGAAAATTGCATAACAAAAGCCACAGTTTTAATAAAACTGTGGCTTTTTTAGCTAATATTGCTTTATTGTGCTTTTATCAAAATAAAGCTGATTTATTTGATTTCTTTACCTGTTCCGATATTAAAGGTGATTTCCTTTTGTTCGCCATTTTCTTTGTAAACAACCTTAACAATATCTGTATCAATATATTCAGCACTTATTCTTTCAATATCAGTATCTCGGAATGTTTCTTTGAATACTTCCATTTGCTTCTCGTTATATTTATCAACATTATCCGAGATAAATATAAGGTTGCCGAAAATCTTGTTTATCTTTGTAACAAGTCGCCTTTGCTCAAAGTCCATTTTGATATTGTAGTCACGCAATAAGCATACATCAGGGTCGTTGCAGAATGCTCTGCCGTCAAGCTGTCTTCTGAAAATAGTATTAGTGATAGCATATTCTGTGCATACAAATTCTCTGTGAGTGTGTTTCATAAGAAAATCTCTTTTCCATTTAAGTCCCATATCAGGACCTATACGGCAGAAATCAACTTTGCCGAAGGCAGGGGCAAGAGGAACACCGCAACCGAGTATCAATTTATCGCCAACGCAGTCACGAAGAAAATCCATAGCTTCGCACATAAGCTGACCTCTTGACTTGTTGTTATATGGAATCATTGATGCACCATAGAGGAAGTCGAGCTTTACTAAATCATAGCCCCATTCGTTGAGAATAACATCGAAACAATGGCGGATATAATCAGCCGCAGCCTTATTGTTTATATCAAGAGTGTAGAAACCGCCCCAGTTTATTCCGGAATAAACAAGCTTGCCGTTCTTATCTCGGATAAACCAATCGGGGTGCTCTTTCAAGGTTTTTGAGCCTTTCTGACAACCCAAAGGAGCAAGCCATATACCTGCCATCATACCTTTTTGGTGAATACTATCGGCAACAGCTTTCATTCCGTTAGGGAATTTTTTATTGTCGATACTGAGCCAATCGCCAACGGCTGTCTGGTAACCATCGTCAATCTGGAAAATATCAATTTTTTCGCCCGTTGAAGAAAGTGCTTCGAGGTCGTCGTGAACGATTTTTTCATTTATATTAGGATAGTAGTTATACCAGGTTGTGTAACCGCAACGGTGCTTTTCCTTTGGCTTTTGTATATTCATAGCTGAAAAATACATATCGAAAACAGCGTTTTCTTCACCGCTGACATAGAATAAATCAAGTATTGAATATTCCTTTTCAAAGGCTACACCCTCAACATCTTTTTCGATGATTATAAGGTTGGAATTGCAGTCAAAGTTGATTATTGTGAAGCCTTGACGCTCTGTTAATGAGCCGAAAAGGTCGTAGGTTTTATCATTTCTTATATAAGCGTATGAAAAGCCGTGAAAAACGCCTGGAACATTAGCGTATTTCTTAAAGCCATAATCACCATAAGCGTTTAAAGAAAGAAGATTAGAAGCAAATTTTCCAAGAGGTGATAAGCAGTTAAGCTTTTCGTCTATATTATATTCACGGCTGTCTGTCCAGGACTGATAGCCGTTAAGATAGACCTTGCTTTTTTCAAGGAAATTATAGCCGAATTCCATTTTAAATGAGATAAGCTTTATTTTTTCGCTTACCTTTGAAACGAGCTTTGCTGAATAAATATTTTCTTTGTTGTCAATGGAAATATCTATGTGTTTACCCTCAACTTCTTTTTGGGTATAAACAGTTGACGAGTATTCGTAAACCATCTCAAATTGAATAAGGTCGTTAGAAAGCTTGTTCATATTAAAATCTCCTTTATCTTTCTTCTCTGAAATAGGATAAACCGAGTGCAGTAGGTGGCTGTGTTTCCTTTTTCTTTCTCAAACTTATTATGATGAGAACAACTATTGTAACAACATAAGGAAGCATTTTGATAAATTCCTGCTGTTCAAATTTAAGGTTAGGGATATAGTTGTGTATGATGAATAATCCACCAAAGAGGAAAGAGCCGATTATACTTAAATCAGGCTTCCATACAGCGAATATAACAAGAGCTATTGCAAGCCAGCCTCTGTCGCCAAAACCATCATTAGACCATACACCGCAAGCGTAGTCCATAACATAATAAAGACCGCCAAGACCAGCAATCATACTGCCGATAGAGGTTGCGATATATTTATAGTTTGTAACGCTTATACCAGCAGCGTCGGCAGTTGCAGGATTTTCGCCGACTGCACGAAGGTGAAGACCTTTGCGTGTATGCTTGAAGAAATAAGCTGTAACAAGAGCGATTATAATCGCAAGGTAGGCAAGAAAACTGTATGAAAGGAAAAGGTCGCCAAACCAACCTAACTTACTTGCAAAAGGAAGAGTTGCTTTAAAGCAGTTGCTTGTCTGAGTAAGAGCTATTGACGGAAGCTCACTGCCTATAAGCTTTATAAGCGAACCGCCAAAGAAGTTACCGAAGCCTACGCCAAAGGTGGTGAGTGCAAGACCTGTAACATTCTGATTTGCTTTTAATGTAACTGTTAAATAGCAATAAATAAGTCCCATAACAAGAGAGCCTACAAGTGAGGAAAGCAACGGTATAATAACGGCGAGGAACGGATTTATATTTCCGTTTGCTGACTGTTCATAGAGAAAAGCACCGATAACGCCTGAAATACCGCCGACATACATAATTCCTGGAATACCGAGGTTGAGGTTACCGCTTTTTTCAGTTATGATTTCACCCGTTGAGCCGAAAAGAAGGGGAATGCCTTGAATAATCGCACGCTGAATAAATGCTATAATCATTTTGCTTTTACCTCCTTGTTTTCAGAATTGCGGAATTTTACTTGATAGTTAATGAAAAACTCACTACCGATTATAAAGAATATAATTATACCTGTTATAATCTCGGAAAAGGAGTCGTTAAGACCGAAGTTGGTTGAAATTTGAATAGCACCCTTTTGAAGAGCGACTATAAGAAGCGAGGTGAGAAGCATATAAATCGGATTAAACTGACCGAGCCAAGCAACCATAATAGCAGTAAAGCCTCTGCCCTCAACAGTATCTCTTGTTATTGTGTGGTCTGTACCGCTGACAAGCAAAAGACCTGTAATACCGCACAATGCACCAGATAAAATCATAGTTCTTATTATAACTTTTTTTACATTGATGCCGATATAACGGGCGGTTTTCTGACTTTCGCCAACAACAGAGATTTCATAGCCGTGTTTACTGTATTTCAAATAGACATACATAATTGCGGCTAAAATCAAAACGATGATTATATTAAGAAGATAAGCCTGACCGCCGAGTTTAGGGAACCAGCCTGCGTTTGAAGAAGCGTTGATAACACCGATTTGACCTGAACCCTTTGGATTTGACCATTTGTAACAGAAGTAAGTAACAATCTGAATTGCAACATAGTTCATCATAAGAGTAAAGAGCGTTTCGTTTGTATTCCAATAAGCTTTGAAGAAAGCAGGAATAAGAGCCCATAATATACCCGCCGCAATACTTGTTACTATCATAAGCGGGAAGAGGAGATAGGCTGGCATTTTATCGCCAAACAAAATCATACAAGATGCTGTTGCAAGTCCGCCCATAAGAGCCTGACCTTCTGCACCGATATTCCAGAATTTCATCTTGAAAGCAGGTGTTACAGCAAGTGAAATGCAAAGCAACATAACCATATCCTGCAATAAAGCCCATATTCTTCTCTGTGAGCCTAATGCACCCTCTAACATTGTGCTATATACTTCAAGAGGATTTAATCCTGTGAGTAAAAAAGTAACAAGGGCACAAATGATGAGTGCAAAAATAGCGGATAAGCCTCTGATAAGGCTTGATTTCCATATAGGAATACTATTACGCTTTATTATGTGGAATAAAGGCTCTCTTGGTTCTTTAATTTTGCTCATCATTTTCACCTCGATTGTTTTTAGTCATAAGAAGACCGAGTTCTTCTTTTGTTGTTTCTCTTGCATCTACTATGCCCGTTATCTGACCGCTTCCTATAACCATAATTCTATCGCAAAGTTCAATAAGAACATCCAAATCTTCGCCGACAAATATAACAGCAACGCCGTTTTCCTTTTGTTCATTGAGAAGATTATAAATAAGATAAGAGGAGTTAATATCAAGACCTCTTACGGGATATGCTGCCATAAAAACAGTAGGAGAGGAGGCAATCTCACGGCCTACAAGGATTTTCTGAACATTACCGCCTGAAAGACGGCGAAC